>JBAVTG010000049.1:0-12100 GCA_049696015.1 Rhizobiaceae bacterium
ATCGACCTGCCCATCTGGGGCCGCCCGGAACCTGACGTTCTTCTTTGAAAGCAAAATCCATGACCATCAAACAGACTCTCGGCGTCTGCTACTATCCTGAACATTGGCACCCGTCGAAGTGGCGCGAAGATGCGCGGATGATGCGCGAGGCAGGCATTACCTTCGTCCGTATCGGCGAGTTCGCCTGGAGCCGGATGGAGCCAAACCCTGGCCAATACGATCTGGATTGGCTGAAGCAATCCATCGACATCCTGCACGACCATGGCCTGAAAGTCGTTCTCGGCACACCGACGGCTACCCCGCCGAAATGGCTGGTGGGCAAGATGCCGGACATGCTGGCGGTGGACGCTGAAGGCCGCCGCCGCGGCTTCGGCTCGCGCCGCCATTATTGCTTTTCCCACGAGCCCTATCAGCGCGAATGCGACCGCATCGTCACGCTGCTTGCCAGAACTTTTGGCGATCATCCGGGCATCGCCGCATGGCAGACAGACAATGAATATGGTTGCCACGACACGGTCGAAAGCTATTCGCCTGCCGCGCTGGAAGGCTTCCGTGTCTGGTTAGAAAACCGCTATGGCGATGTGAAAACGCTGAACGAAAAATGGGGCAATGTCTTCTGGTCGATGGAGTACAGGTCGTTTGCCGAAATTGACCTGCCAAACCTCACCGTCACTGAGGCCAGCCCGATCCACCGGCTGGATTTCCAGCGCTACTCGTCTGATCAGGTCGCCGTCTTCAATGCCCGCCAGTGCGCCATCATCCGCAAGCATTCCCCGGGGCGGACGATCCTGCACAATTACATGGGCTCCTTCACCGCCTTCGATCATTACAAAGTCTCTGAGGCGTTGGACGCTGCGTCGTGGGATAGTTATCCGCTCGGCTTCCTTGACCGCGACACGGGCGACGACGCCTTCAAGGCGCGCTACTTGCGCGTCGGACATCCAGACTTGCAGGCCTTCCACCACGATCTTTACCGCGCCTGCGGGCGCGGGCGCTGGTGGGTGATGGAGCAGCAGCCAGGTCCGGTCAATTGGGCGCCGTGGAACCCCTCGCCTGCGCCGGGCGCTGTCCGGCTTTGGGCCTATGAAGCCTTTGCCGCAGGGGCCGAGGTCGTATCCTACTTCCGCTGGCGCCAAGCCCCATTCGCGCAGGAGCAGATGCATGAGGCGCTGCTGCTGCCGAATTCCGAACCCAACGAAGCCTACCATGTCGTCAGCGCCGTTTCCAAAGAACTTGCAACCCTCGATGCCGCCGTTGAAACGGCCCGCGCCGATGTGGCTTTGGTGTTCGATTATGAAAGCGACTGGGCCTGGAAAATCCAGCCGCAGGGTCGCGACTTTTCTTATCTTGGCCTTGTCACGGCGTTCTATACCGCGCTGCGGCGGCATGGCATTTCTGTCGATGTGATCCCGCCGACAGCTGAGGCCGTTGCCGGACGAAAGCTGGTGCTGGCGCCGGGCCTGTTCACCGCCACCGACGCCTTTGCTGATGCACTCAAAAACTCAGGTGCGCAGATTGCGCTTGGGCCCCGCTCTGGCTCGAAGACCGAGAATTTCACCATCCCCGATGCGCTTGCGCCCGGCGCATTCAACCGGTTGATCGACATCAAGATCCGCCGCGTCGAATCGATACGCCCCGGTATTGAAATCCACCGTGCCGGATCGAACGCCGGTCACCATTTTTCGAAATGGCGCGAGTTCGTTGTGGTTGGCGACGGCGTCGAACGAGATATCGTGTCGGATGACGGCGAGGCGATGCTGCTCAGCCAAGGCAACACCAGCTATATTGCCGGCTGGCCCGACCCGGAGCTGGCGCTGGACATTGTCACGCGGCTTCTGGCCAAATCGGGCCTTGCGGCAAAACTCCTGCATGAAGACATCCGCATCCGCGACAATGGCCGACGCCGCCATGTCCTCAACTACGGCCCGGACCCGGTCGACATCAGCGCCATCATCGGCAACGCCAAACTCCTCATCGGCCAAAACCCGCTGCCGCCCTGCGGCGTGGCGGTGTTTGACAAAAGTTGAGCGAATTGTCCGCTGCCATTGATCGGTTGCTCTGCTAAAGCTCTGCGGCATTGGCACAAAGGTCGCATCTCATCATGACATCGGGCACAAAAGCCGGGCTATGGCTGGGCGAACTGAAAGCGACCCTCTCGCTTGTCTGGCCGATGGTGCTGACCAATCTTGCGCAGACACTGATGGGCGCAACGGACGTCTATTTTCTCGGCATGCTCGGTCCCGATGCGCTCGCCGCAGGGGCCGTAGGCGGCAATATCTATTACCTCACTTTTTTCCTGGGCCTCGGCTTCGTCCTGGCCGTCGCGCCTGTGCTTGCCAAGGAGATCGGCGAAAACCGCCATGAGGTGCGCCGCGTGCGCCAGACGGTGCGTCATGGCTTTTGGCTCGCCGCGTTGATGCCGGTGCCGCTTTGGGCAGTGTTGTGGCACGGCGAGCAAGTGCTCGTGGCCAGCGGCCAGAAACCGCAGATTGCCGCTCTGGCGGGGCAGTACCTGCACATGCTGATGTGGGCAAACATGCCCTATTTCGCCTATATCGTTTTGCGCAATTTCATTTCCGTATTCGAGCGGCCGCGCGCGGCAATGGTGATCAGCCTTGCAGCCATCGCGCTCAATGCGGTTTTGAACTGGGTGTTCATTTTCGGCAACCTTGGTTTTCCGGCCATGGGAATTGCCGGTTCCGGCCTTGCCACGACTGTCGCCTCAACGGCGATGTTCCTCGCGCTTGCCGCCTATGTCCAGATCGACCGGCGCTTCCGGCGCTATCGGTTGTTTGGGCGGATATGGCGGCTCAATGCGGCGCAGTTTGCCCATCTTCTGCGGCTCGGCAGCTCCATCGGCATGCTGCTGTTGTTTGAAACAGCGCTGTTTGCGGTTTCGGGTCTGGTCATGGGAACAATCGGACGAGATTCCATCGCCGCGTATTTCGTGGCGCTGCAGTTTGCATCCATCACCTTCATGATTCCGCTCAGTCTCGGGCAGGCAGCCACGGTGCGCGTCGGCCTTGCCTATGGCGGGCGCGACAGGCCGGGCATCTTGCGTGCCGGATGGGTGTCCTTCTGGCTTTCCAATGCCTTCATGGCGATTTCGGCGCTGGTCTTCCTGATCTTCCCCAACCAATTGATCGGCATCTTCATTGACCGGACCGACCCCGCAGCGGCGCCGGTCTATGCGCTGGCAGTGGCGTTTCTGGCCTATGCCGCACTCTTCCAGTTGGTCGACGGAGCGCAGGCCGTGGGCTGCGGCATGCTGCGCGGCCTTCAGGACACGCGCGTGCCGCTCATTCTTGGCGGCATCGGTTATTGGCTGATCGGCATGCCGCTCGGCCTGTGGCTGGCCTTCCCGATCGGCCTTGAAGGCCGGGGCATCTGGCTCGGCCTTGCCGCCGGATTGGCTTTTGTGGCGGTGACAGTGATGTGGCGCTGGGTGAAGGTGACGGGGCGCCTGGAGGCCACCGCCACACCCTTGGCCTGACTCAAATCCGGCTGATGCAAACCTTGGCATGGCCGGCGCTGATGAAGCCCAGTTTCCGGGCCGCGCCCTTGGACAGATCAATCACCCGGCCTTTGATGAATGGGCCGCGGTCGTTGATGCGCACCACGATCGACTTGCCGGTCCTGGAATGAGTGACGCGGACTTTCGAGCCGAGCGGCAGTGTCTTGTGCGCGGCAGTCATGGCCGACGGGTTCATCATTTCGCCCGAAGCCGTGCGTGAATGCAGCGCATACCAGGACGCGCCGCCGCATTGGGCGAAGGCGGCGCCGGTGAGCATGAGGAAGGCGGCCGCTGCTGCGGCTGTGATCTTGTAATTCATGATTGCGTCCCTGTCGTTTTTCCATCCGGTCAAAGACGGACAAATGCGGCGACAAAGCGGCACGCTGTTCACAAGTTGTTTCGGAATCTTAAAATGTCGGCGGCGTGTTGATCCACAATAATATGGTCTCGCCGCCAAAACTGTTCTTCCACGAATGCTGCACCGAGCTTTTGAAGTAGAGCGAGTCGCCTGGATTCAACTGGTGGAACTCATCCTGCCCCAGCACGAGTTCCAGCTGACCTTGCAGCACATGCATGAATTCTTCGCCCTCGTGCCTGTATGCCCCATGTGACGATGCGCCGGGCGCAAGCACAAAGCGATGGCAGTCCATCTGGTTGCGCCCTTCGGCCAAGAGTTGGACTGTCACACCCGGCATGGTCTGCGGCCAGGCATTCCACTCGCCTGATTTGATCAGACGGCGCGCCCCATCTTCATTGGTGCCCGATAGGGCCGAAACGGATGTGCCCAGCGCCTCGGCCAGATCGTGCATGACTTTGACTGAAAGGCCTTGCGAAGTCCGCTCAAACGTCGAAAGCGCCGAAACCGCGACCCCCGCTTGCCCGGCGACATCCGCGAGCGTCCGCCCCGCCGCCTGGCGCAGGGCCCGCACCCGTTTGCCCACCGGATCTGCATCCGAACGGCTGGCGGCAGGCGCGGCGTTGTCACCGTCGAGCCCGGCCTTGATCGCTGCCGGGTTCAGCCCCTGTTCGGCGCGCTGCCAGCGGATGCGCTTGAGCTGTTCCAGATGGCGATCGGTGTAAGCGCGCTGGCCGCTCATTGTCCGGTCCGGTTCAATCAGGCCCTGCAGTTCCCACAAGCGCAAGGTCGAGGCCGATACGCCTGTCAGTCGCGCGGCTTCGGCAACCTTGTATCGGACTTGCGGATTCATCTCTTGTGCCATGGCTGTCGATAAGGATTCCGAATGGTCTTTAGAGCGCCGACAAAGCGCTGCAATCACTATTGGCAACTTACAGAAAAAATGCAAGAAAGATGAAAATCAGAATTTGGCTGCTGTTCTTGTGCAGGAGAAAACCATGAACGCCCCCCTGAAAAATGCCGAAATCCAGACCCGCAAAACCGATGCGATTTCGCGTGGCGTTGGCGTCATGACGCAAATCTATGCCGACAAGGCCGAGAATTCGGAAATCTGGGATGTTGAGGGAAACCGCTACATCGATTTTGCCGCCGGCATCGCCGTCGTCAACACCGGCCACCGCCACCCGAAAGTGATTGCCGCTGTCAAAGACCAGCTCGATCATTTCACCCACACCTGCCATCAGGTTGTGCCGTACGAAAACTATGTGCGCCTGGCCGAACGCCTGAACAAAGCCGTTCCCGGCGACTTTCCCAAGAAGACGATTTTCGTCACCACCGGTGCGGAAGCGGTTGAGAATGCCGTGAAGATCGCCCGCGCCGCGACTGGCCGCCAGGCGGTCATCGCCTTCACCGGCGCGTTTCATGGCCGCACCTTCATGGGCATGGCGTTGACCGGCAAGGTCGTGCCCTACAAGGTCGGCTTCGGCGCGATGATGAACGATGTGTTCCACGTGCCATTCCCGGTGGCGCTGCATGGCGCGACGGTTGAAGAGTCGCTCGGCGTGCTCGACAAGCTGTTCAAGGCCGATGTTGATCCGGGCCGCGTTGCGGCGATCATTGTCGAGCCGGTCCAGGGCGAAGGCGGTTTCTATGAAGTGCCCAAGCCCTTCATGAAAGCGCTGCGCGAAATCTGCGACAAGCACGGCATCGTCTTCATTGCCGACGAAGTGCAGACCGGCTTTGCCCGCACCGGCAAATTGTTTGCCATGGAGCATTATGATGTCGTCGCCGACATCACCACCATGGCCAAAGGTCTGGCAGGTGGCTTTCCCCTCGCTGCTGTCACCGGCAAGGCCGAGATCATGGATGCGCCCGGGCCCGGCGGTCTTGGCGGCACCTATGGCGGCAATCCGATCGGCATTGCTGCAGGCAATGCGGTGCTGGACGTCATCGAAGAAGAGCAGCTCTGCGACCGCGCCATGCAGCTTGGCAACCGGCTGCACCAGCGGCTGGAGTCGCTGCGCCACGATATTCCGCATATTGCCGACATAAGGGGCTACGGCTTCATGAAGGCGATCGAGTTCAACATTCCCGGAACCGACAAGCCAAACCCTGACTTCACCAACGCCATCCGCGCCAAGGCGCTGGAAAAGGGCCTGATCCTTTTGACCTGCGGCGTCTACGGAAATGTCATCCGTTTCCTTGCCCCCATCACCATCCAGGATAACGTGTTCAACGAAGCGTTGGACATTATCGAATCCTCCATCCGCGACTGCGCAAAGGCTTAAAACACAATGATCGCTGCTTCACTCACCGCACGGCTGAAAGACCCGAGCATTGTCACAGACAAGGCAATGGTAGCCGGCAAATGGCTCGCCAAATCCGACTCGGGCAAAACCTTTGAAGTGACCAATCCGTCCAATGGCGAGGTTATCGCCGTGTTGCCGGATATGGGCCGAGACGAGACATCGCGCGCCATTGATGCTGCACACACTGCGCAGAAAGCTTGGGCGAAAAAGACCGGCAAGGAACGCGCCGGCCTCATGCGCAAACTGTTCGATCTGATGGTCGCCAACGCCGATGATCTGGCGACGATCCTGACGAGCGAAATGGGCAAGCCGTTTGCCGAAGCCAAGGGCGAAATTCTCTACGGCGCATCCTATGTCGAATGGTTCGGCGAAGAAGCCAAGCGCGTCTATGGCGACCTGCTCGGCGGTCATCAGCCGGACAAGCGCATCATGATCATGCGCCAGCCCATCGGCGTTGTCGGCGCGATCACGCCGTGGAATTTCCCCAATGCCATGATTGCCCGCAAGATGGCGCCGGCGCTGGCCGTCGGCTGCACCATGGTTGCCAAGCCCGCCGCGCTGACGCCGCTGTCAACGCTGGCTTTAGCACTTCTCGCAGAACGCGCGGGCATCCCGCCGGAATGCTTCTCGGTCATCACCTCGAAATCATCGTCAGCCATCGGCAAGGAATTCTGCGAGAACGAAAAGGTCCGCAAACTGACCTTCACCGGCTCGACCGAAGTCGGGCGCATCCTGATGCGCCAGGGCGCGGACCAGATCATGAAGCTCGGCCTCGAACTTGGCGGCAACGCGCCGTTCATTGTCTTTGACGACGCCGATCTTGACGCCGCTGTCGAAGGCGCGATGATCTCCAAATACCGCAACAATGGCCAGACATGCGTGTGCGCCAATCGCATCTATGTTCAGTCAAGCGTCTATGACGCATTTGCCAAGAAGCTCGCCGCAGCTGTTGCCAAGATGAAAATCGGCGACGGCTTTGGCGAGGGCGTCACCACCGGCCCGATGATCGACGAAAACGCTGTTGCCAAGGTCAAGGAACACATTGCCGATGCTGTTTCCAAGGGCGCAAAAATCGAAGTGGGCGGCAAACCCCATGAAATGGGCGGCCTTTTCTTCCAGCCGACCATCCTCACCGGCGTGACGCCCGACATGATGGTGGCGCGCGAGGAAACGTTCGGGCCCGTCGCGCCGCTGTTCAAGTTCGAGACTGAGGATGAAGCCATCGGTTACGCCAACGACACCGAGTTCGGCCTTGCCTCCTACTTCTACGCCAAAGACGCCGCCCGCATCTTCCGCGTCGCCGAAGCGCTTGAATATGGCATGGTCGGCATCAACACCGGCCTCATCTCCAACGAAATGGCCCCGTTCGGCGGCATCAAGCAATCCGGCCAGGGCCGCGAAGGCTCCAAGTACGGCCTCGATGATTACACCGAGCTGAAATACATGTGCCTGGGCGGGATCAGCTGAGGATCAACAACCCGCTACGTATTTAAACGAAGTTCGCAGATACAAAAAAGCCCGGCGTGGTGAGCGCCGGGCTTTTGCATTTCAAATTCGTTTAATTATGCGGACTTCTTGTCGTCTTCGTCGAGCTCTTCAAAATCGGCGTCGACCACGTCGTCCTTGGCCATGTCAGCCTGGGCATCGGCTGCCGCGGTGTCGTTCTGCGAGGCTTCGTACATCGCCTGGCCGAGCTTCATCGAGGCTTCCATCAGAACCTGTGTCTTGTTCTTGATGTCTTCGGCGTCATCGCCGCCGGTTGCTTCCTTCAGTGAGGCAATCGCGTCGGAAATAGCGGTGCGGTCCGCTTCGGTCACCTTGTCGCCGAATTCCTTCAGCGACTTTTCGGATGAGTGGATCAGGGCTTCGGCCTGGTTCTTGGCCTCGACCGATTCGCGCCGGGCCTTGTCGGTTTCGGCATTGGCTTCGGCATCCTTCACCATCTTTTCGATGTCGGCGTCAGACAGGCCGCCTGAGGCCTGGATGCGGATCTGCTGCTCCTTGCCGGTGCCCTTGTCCTTGGCCGAAACCTGGACGATGCCGTTGGCGTCGATGTCGAAGGTCACTTCGATCTGCGGCACTCCGCGCGGCGAAGGCGGCAGGCCGACGAGGTCGAACTGGCCAAGCAGTTTGTTGTCCTGCGCCATTTCGCGCTCGCCCTGGGAGACGCGGATGGTCACGGCCGACTGGTTGTCATCAGCGGTGGAGAACACCTGGCTCTTCTTGGTCGGGATCGTCGTGTTGCGGTCGATGAGACGCGTGAACACACCGCCGAGCGTTTCAATGCCGAGCGACAGCGGGGTCACGTCGAGGAGGAGAACATCCTTGACGTCGCCCTGCAGCACGCCGCCCTGAATGGCAGCGCCCATGGCCACCACTTCATCCGGGTTGACGCCCTTGTGCGGCTCCTTGCCGAAGAACTGTTTGACGATTTCCTGGATCTTGGGCATGCGGGTCATGCCGCCGACCAGAACCACTTCGTCAATGTCGCCGGCTTTCAGGCCAGCATCCTTGAGGGCTGCCTTGCATGGCTCGATCGTGCGCTGAACCAGATCATCGACCAGGCTCTCGAACTTGGCGCGCGACAGTTTCATCGTCAGATGCTTGGGACCGGAAGCGTCAGCCGTAATGAACGGCAGGTTGATTTCGGTCTGGGACGCCGAGGACAGTTCGATCTTGGCCTTTTCAGCCGCTTCACGCAGACGCTGGAGGGCCAGCTTGTCCTTGGTCAGGTCGATGCCCTGTTCCTTCTTGAACTCAGCCGCCAGATATTCAACCAGGCGGATGTCAAAATCTTCGCCGCCAAGGAACGTGTCGCCGTTGGTGGATTTGACTTCAAACACGCCGTCGCCGATTTCGAGCACGGAGATGTCGAACGTGCCGCCGCCAAGGTCGTACACGGCAATCGTGCCGGCAGACTTCTTGTCAAGGCCGTAGGCGAGCGCCGCAGCTGTCGGCTCGTTGATGATGCGCAGCACCTCAAGTCCGGCAATGCGGCCTGCATCCTTGGTGGCCTGACGCTGTGCGTCATTGAAATAGGCCGGAACAGTGATGACAGCCTGCGTCACGGTTTCGCCAAGATAGGCTTCCGCCGTTTCCTTCATCTTCTGCAAAATGATCGCCGAAACCTGGCTGGGCGAATGCTTCTTCTTGTTCACCTGAACCCAGGCATCGCCGTTGTCGCCGTTGACGATCGCGTAAGGGACCATCTTCTTGTCCTTCTCGACAAGCGGGTCGTTGTAGCGGCGGCCCATCAGGCGCTTGACGGCAAACAGCGTGCCTTCCGGGTTGGTCACAGCCTGGCGCTTGGCCGGCTGGCCGACAAGGCGTTCGCCATCGTCAGAAAAAGACACCATCGAGGGCGTGGTGCGCGCGCCTTCAGCGTTTTCGATGACCTTTGGATTCTTGCCATCCATGATGGCAACGCAGGAATTGGTGGTGCCGAGGTCGATACCAATGACTTTAGCCATGTACATTCTCTCCTTTGAGCAAGCGGCCCGAACCCTTCACGGCGTTCTGTGGGCGGCTCCTGTAGTTCAAGACAAACCCTGACCCGTCCTGTGCGGTCTGATACCGTTCAAGCCGGAATCTCGTTTCGCGGCTGATATAAGGAGACAGGCCCGACCCTGCAAGGCGGCAGCACTGGAATCTGCACGCGAACATCGTTGCCAAGGGACATTTTATCCGGCAATTTTGCATAAATCCGAATGGTGCGACATAAAAGGCAGTCACCGGACATGAAACGCCTCGTCATTACAGCCCTTTGCCTTGCCGGAATGAGTGTTGCAGCCCTTGCCTATTCGCAAGGCGAAAGGGACGCTTTTATCAAGGCCGATGCCAACAAGGACCGCAAAATCACAAAATCCGAATTCCGCACGCTGATTGAGGCTTTGGCGCAAGCCGGCGCGCCAAAAGCCATTTCAGTGAAGAAATGGGGCGTCTATGGCTACGCCTTCAAGCGCATTGACGCCAATGCCGACGGGGTGATCACGCCGCCGGAGCTGGAAGCCCAGCGGTGAAAGACCATCGAATGGATCCAAGCCGCCAGACATATGATGTTGTGTTTGAGCAGCGGAGCAAAACTCTCAGCCCCTCACCCTGAGGCGGGAGCGAAACGAGACTCGAAGGGCGCGGGGCTTTACATCCCGCTCTGACTTTCAAGCCTTTGGCTGCTCATGGGTGGCGCAGTGGATGCCGCCGCCGACTTCGCCGATCGGGTCGGTGTTCATCATGACGATTTCGCGGTCCGGGTAGATTTCCTTTAAAACCGCGCCCACTTCCGCATCGCGCTCCTTGTCGCCAAACTCGGAAGCGATAACAGCGCCGTTGCAGACGTAGAAATTGGCATAAGAGGCCACAAAATCCTCTGACTTGACGCGCGTGGCCACCGGTTGGGGAATGATAACGTTCTGAAGGAAATTGCCTTCCAGATCGCGCGTTGCCTCCAGCACATTGAATGTTTCGAACGCCGCCTTCGACCATGGATCATTTTCGTCCAGCTCGTCCGGCAATTGCACGATCACCACGCCGGGGCGCAGGAAGCGCGCCAGCGCATCGATATGATAGTCGGTGATATCCGCGTCCTTGACGCCCGGCGCCCAGATCACGCCCTTGGCGCCCATGGTTTCCATCAGGCGCTTGGTGACCTCTTCCTTTGTCCCGGCATTGCGGTTCGGATTGATCCAGCTCGATTCGTGGGCGATCAGAAGCCCCGCGCCGTCGGCTTCAACGCCGCCTGCCTCGCCAACGATGCCCGAGTTGAAGACCTTCAGGCCCATCCGCTCGGCAACCCGTCCGGCAACCTTGCCGTCATTGTCATGCACCTGTTTGCCGCCCCAGCCGTTGAAATTGAACTGTGTCAGCGCAAGTCCGCCCTTGCCATCGATGACAAAGGATGGTCCGGAGTCCCGCGCCCATAAATCGTCAGTGGCGATGTCCCAGATCTCGACCTTGGCGCCGAGCAGTTTGCGGGCGGCCGTTTCATGATCCTTGGCCATCAGCATCACGACCGGCTCAAAATCCGAGATGCGGTTGGCGAGGTCGGCAATTGTCTTTTGCAAGGCCGCAAGAAACACCGGGTCATCATGGACCGCAGGATTGACCGGCCATTGCATGAAGGTGCGTTCGTGCGCCCGCGCCTCTTCGGGATAGAAAAAGCCAGCCGAGGAAGCGGTCTCCGTTGCAAAACCGGTATTGGGCAGCATGAACGAAGCACCCAGACAGACGGATCGTTGGATGAGCTTGCGGCGTGTGATCATGGCTTGTCCGTCCAGCTGCCATTTTATGGCGCTTCATTGTTGCGAAAGGCGAACACCGGACCAAATCACCCGCCCCTCAATCGCACAGGAAAAGGGCAGGTGCAATTGACGCGATGTTCGCCTAAACCGGCGTGATGGACGACAGAACAGGCAAAACATACAGGATCGGCGAGGCCACCTTTCAGGCGCGCCCGATGGATGCCGGGCTTTATCTGGTGGCAACACCCATCGGCAATTTGGGCGACATAACGCTGCGGGCGCTGGAGACACTGGCGGCAGCTGACCTGATTGCCTGCGAGGACACGCGCACCTCGCGCGTGCTCCTCGACCGTTACGGCATCCGCACCAAGACCGTTGCCCACCATGTCCACAATGAAGCCTCGTCCGGCGAGCGGCTGCTTGATGATATCGCAGGCGGCAAAGTGGTTGCTTTGATATCAGATGCGGGTACGCCGCTGATATCCGACCCGGGCGGGCGCATCGCCTTGGCTGCGCGCCAGCGTGGCCTGAAAGTCACTGCCATTCCCGGCGCGTCGGCGGTTTTAACCGCGCTCAGCCTTGCCGGTCTGCCGGTTGAACGGTTCTTCTTCGACGGATTTTTGCCGGCTAAACAAACGCAGCGCCGGGCCCGCCTGGCTTCGCTTGCAAGCATTGATGCGACGCT
>JBAVTG010000050.1:0-26585 GCA_049696015.1 Rhizobiaceae bacterium
ACGCGGGTTGATGCCGAAATCATCATTCAGGGCGGCGTCCATTTCATGGCTGAAACGTCCAAGCTACTCAATCCGCAAAAAACCGTGCTGATCCCCGACGCCAAGGCTGGCTGCTCGCTGGCCGAGAGCATCACCGGCGCTGATGTTCGGGCCTTGCGGGCCAAATATCCCGGCGTGCCGGTCGTCACCTATGTCAACACCTCAGCCGACGTGAAGGCCGAGACAGACATTTGCTGCACGTCATCGAACGCCGTCTCCGTCGTCGAAAGCTTCGGCGTCGATACGGTGCTGTGCATCCCCGATGAATTTCTGGCGCTCAATGTCGCTGCCCAGACCAAGGTGAAAATCCTCACCTGGAAAGGCCATTGCGAAGTGCACGAGCGCTTCACTGCCGAAGAATTGCTGGCATATAAAGCGGCTGATCCGGAAATCCAGATTGTCGCCCATCCCGAATGCCCGCCCGAAGTGGTGGCCGTCGCCGACTTTTCCGGTTCAACCTCGGGCATGATCCGCTATGTGAAAGAGAACAAGCCAAAGAAAGTGCTGCTCGTTACCGAATGCTCGATGGCATCCAACGTCGCGCTCGAAGCGCCGGAGACAGAGTTCATCAAGCCGTGCAACCTCTGCCCGCACATGAAGCGCATCACGCTGCCCAAAATCCTCGACAGCCTGCTCTATATGACCGAGGAAGTGACCGTCGATCCGATGATCGCCGACCGCGCCCGATTGGCTGTCGAGCGCATGATCAATTTGAAGAATTGAATATAATGGAATGGGAAATGCCAGCAAATGATGCGGGTTTTCCCTTCTCCCCGCTGCTTGCGGGGAGAAGGTGGCCCAACGGGCCGGACGAGGGGCAGCGCCGAAGCTTGGTGATTGTTGCCTTGCATCCATTCGGCGCTGTTTCGCCAATCACCGACCTTCGGCGCTGCCCCTCATCCGCCCTTCGGGCACCTTTTCCCCGCAAGCGGCGGGGCGAAGGCAAGGACGTCATGGCGTACAGGAATTCATGAATGCCCAATACCCCCATCGACCAGTACCCACCCCAATCATGGACCGGCATTGACGACATCGTTATCATCGGTGGCGGCCTCGCCGGTTTGTTTTGTGCGCTCAAGCTAAGCCCCCGCCCGGTGACCATCCTCGCCGCAGCCCCTATCGGGCGCGGCGCGTCGAGCGCCTGGGCGCAGGCCGGCATAGCCGCTGCCGTCGGCAAAGGCGACACGTTCGAGAAGCATCTTCAAGATACGATCATCGCTGGCGCCGGCATCGTTGACGAAAAGATCGCCGACCTGATGGTGCGCCAGGCGCCAGACCGGATTTTTGATCTCCTGTCCTACGGCGTGCCCTTCGACAAGGACCTAGAGGGCAAGCTCGTCCAGTCGCGCGAGGCTGCACATTCGGAACACCGCGTCGTCCGCGTCAAGGGCGATATGGCCGGTAAAGCCATCATGGAAGCGCTGATCGCCGCAGTGCGCAAAACCCCGTCGATCCGCGTGCTGGAAAGCTTCGTCGTTGAGGAATTGATTTCCGATGGCCGCTACGTTTCGGGAGTCATCGCCCGCGCTGATGGCGGGCGGGCCAGGAAGCGGGTGCAGTTTCCGGCCCGCGCCGTTGTGCTGGCTTCCGGCGGCGTCGGCCATCTGTTTGCCGTTACCACCAACCCGTCCGAGGCGCGCGGCGGCGGCTGCGGCATGGCGGCAAAGGCTGGAGCGACTATTGCCGACCCGGAATTCGTGCAGTTCCACCCCACCGCAATCAATGTCGGCCGTGATCCGGCACCGCTCGCCACCGAAGCGCTGCGCGGCGAGGGCGCGCATTTGATCAACAAGGCCGGCGAGCGCTTCATGCTCGCCATCCACAAGGATGCAGAACTTGCCCCGCGAGACATCGTTGCGCGCGGCATCTTTGCTGAGGTGCAGGCCGGGCGCGGCGCGTTCCTCGATTGCACCAAAACCGTTGGCTCGCACTTTGCCGCCGAATTCCCCACCGTTTACGGCTATTGCCGCGAAGCGGGAATTGATCCGGCCATCGATCCGATCCCGGTCGTTCCGGCTGTGCATTACCACATGGGCGGTGTTCTGACCGATGCGGACGGGCGCACCTCACTCGATGGCCTGTGGGCCGCAGGCGAAGTCACCTCCACCGGCGCACATGGCGCAAACCGGCTGGCGTCCAACTCCCTGCTTGAAGCGGTGGTCTTTGCCGCCCGCATCGCCGCAAACATCCAGGGCCTGCTGCCGCCGCCAAAGCTCTACCCGTGGCCGGAAGGCGCGGGCGTCAAAGACGATGAGGGCGCCGAGCCCGACACCACGGTCATGACCAGGCTGCGCAAGCTGATGTCCGCCGAAGTTGGCGTCATCCGCAATGGCGAAGGGCTCAACCGCGCCGTCAAGGCGATTGTCGAGATAGAGCGCAAGAACAGGCAGATCCCGTTTGCCAACATGCTCGCCACGGCAAAACTCATGGCAACCTCGGCGCTCAAGCGCGAGGAAAGCCGCGGCGGGCATTACCGCTCGGATTTCCCCGATCAGGTCGAAGCCTGGCGCCACCGCACCTTCACCACGCTGGCAGATGCTGACGCTTATGCCGCCGAAATCGCTGAAAGCTGATTGCCCATGAAAGCCTACCTGCCGAGCCTGCCAAAAGTGCTGGTCGATGAAGCGGTGCGCGCTGCGCTGCTGGAAGATTTCGGCCGGGCAGGGGATATCACTTCGGCTGCGACCATTTCGCAAGATGCGCGGGCTGTGGCGATCCTCTCCACCCGCGAAGACGGCGTTTTGGCCGGTGTTGATTTTGTCCTTTCCGCCTTCCGCCTGACCGATCCATCGATCACGGTCGAGATGCTCAAGGCCGATGGCGACACGCTCAAGGCCGGCGACAGGATTTGCCGCGTCGAAGGTCCGGCCCGCTCGGTCCTGTCCGGCGAGCGCGTCGGCCTCAACTTCATGATGCACCTCTCCGGCATCGCCACCTACACTTCCGTTTTTGCCGCCGAAATCGCCCACACCAAGGCCCGCGTCACCTGCACCCGCAAGACGCTGCCAGGCCTGCGCGCCTTTGCCAAATACGCCGTGCGCCTTGGCGGCGGATCGGTCCATCGCTATGGCCTCGATGATGCAGTCCTGATCAAGGACAACCACATCGCCGTCTGCGGCGGTGTTAAAGAAGCCATCCGCGCGGCACAAGCCTACGCCGGGCATCTGGTCAAAATCGAATGCGAAGTCACGACGCTCGACCAGCTGAAGGAAGCGCTGGCTGAGCGCCCGAATGTGATTCTGCTTGATAATATGACCCCGGAACTGCTTGAAAAGGCGGTGAAAATCAACGAGGCGCAGGGTGACCGCAAGGTCGTGCTTGAGGCCTCAGGCGGCATCTCGCTGAAAACCATCCGCGCAGTCGCCGAGACTGGTGTGGATTACATTTCAACATCCAAAATCACCATGGCCGCCCAGACGCTGGATGTCGGGCTGGATGTTGAGGTGAGATAGTCACATGCTTTTGCAACGCTCTCCCCTCATCTGCCTGTCGGCATCTTCTCCCCGCAGGAAATGCGGGGAGAAGACAGCTATTCGCATAAAGCCGGAGACTAGCCGTCTTCTCCCCATGTCTTCCATGGGGAGAAGATGCCGACAGGCAGATGAGGGGGCGACAGCACTGGGCCTGAAAATTGGCCAAACTTCGGGCCTCTCAAATTGATAGCTCACACCACCATCGCCTCGCTCCGCGCCGCGCTGCTGCCACTGCGCCGCGCAGGCAAATCCATCGGCCTTGTTCCCACCATGGGTTATCTCCATGTCGGCCACATGGAACTGGTGAAAAGCTCGAAAGCCCACTGCGACATCACCGTCGTCACCATCTTCGTCAACCCGACCCAGTTTGCTGCCGGCGAAGATCTCTCGACCTATCCGCGTGATCTTGAGCGCGATCTGGCGATGCTCAAAGCCGAGGGCGCGGATTTCGTTTTCACGCCGGATGTGCCGGAGATGTACCCCGGCAACGCGGAAACCATCGTCGAGACGGTCAAACTCTCCAAAGTGCTGATGGGCAAGATCCGCCCCGGCCATTTCAGGGGTGTTGCCACCATTTGCACCAAGCTTTTCAATATAGCCTCGCCGGACAACGCCTTTTTCGGTGAAAAGGATTTCCAGCAGGTCGCCGTCATCAAGCGCATGGTGGCGGACCTTAACCAGCCGCTGGAGATTGTCGCCGTGCCAACGGTTCGCGAGCCCGACGGTCTCGCTTGCTCCTCGCGCAATGTCCGCCTGACGCCGGATGACCGCAAAGCCGCGGTGGTTCTCTCCATTTCGCTGAACCGGGCAGGAGAACTGATCGCCGGCGGCGAGCGTTCCATCGCGGCGATCCGCAAGTCAGTACGCAATACACTCAAAACCGAACCGCGCGCATTGATCGAAGCCGTGGACGTAAGAGATGCAGGAACATTAAAGCCGGTTTTCGGCCTGTTTTTGAAGCCCATCGTCATGTTGCTCACCGTGAAGTTTGGCTCTGTCCGTCTTATTGATAACCGCGTCTTTGTTCCTTAGGCTCAAGGCCGACTTCGATTGTTGCGAATTGACTGTCCCTCACCGGGTTTGCTGCGCAAACCGTCCTCTCCCCGTGGGGGGAGAGGTGAAAGAAGCGCACCTTGTTCCCCTCTCTCTCACAGGGAGAGGGTGGCCCTAAGGGCCGGGTGAGGGAGAGTCGAATTTGCGAGTACTAGACCCATCTGCAAGGAACCAAGTCCATGTCCATCGAACCCACAACCCGCCGCCTGACGGCCCCCGATATCCGCGCCCGCAAGGGCGTCACGCCCATTGTCTCGCTGACTGCTTATCACGCGCACACGGCAGCCATTGTCGACAAATACGCGGATTTCATGCTGGTCGGCGACAGTCTCGGCATGGTCATGCACGGCATGGATTCGACCATCGGCGTGCCGCTCGACCTGATGATCATGCATGGCCGCGCCGTGGTGCGCGGGTCCAAACAGGCGCTGGTTGTCGTCGACATGCCGTTCGGCACCTATGAGGAAAGCCCGTCGGAAGCCTTCCGCAACGCGGCCAGGATCATGAAGGAAACCGCCTGCGGCGCTGTCAAGATCGAGGGCGGCAAGCGTATGGCCGAAACGATCCGCTTTTTGGCCGAGCGCGGTATTCCGGTGATGGCCCACATCGGCCTGACGCCGCAAGCGATCAACACCATGGGTGGGTTCAAGACGCAAGGCCGCGACGTCTCGCAGTGGCCTGCCATCAAGGAAGACGCCCGCGCAGTGACCGAGGCCGGCGCATTCGCCGTTGTGCTTGAGGGCATTGTCGAACCGCTCGCCGCCGAAATCACCCGCGAAGTCGCCATCCCGACCATTGGCATCGGCGCGTCGAAAGAGTGTGACGGTCAGATCCTGGTGCTGGAAGACATGCTGGGCCTGAACCCGCGTGTGCCGAAATTCGTCAAGAAATACGGCGCTGTCGGCGATGCCATTGAAGCGGCGGTTGCGGCCTATGCGCAAGATGTCAAGTCACGCGCCTTTCCGACGGAAGAACACGTCTATTCACTGAAAAAGCAGGGAAACTGAACAATGAAGCGCCTATTCGTCGCGGCCATGCTGGCAACGGCCGCAGCGCCCGCCTTTGCTGAAACACCGACAGAAGCCGTCTCCTTCTTCTACAAGGACCCTGGCTCCGAGCTCTCGCCTGAAAATCGTGACCGCTTCATCGGCAAAGCCAAGGAGATGCTGGACCTTTCGAGCATGGATGAGGAGAGCGAAAGCGGGCCTTGTGTCAATTTCATGCTATCTCTGGGCGCTCAGGATTTTGACGAAGTCGAGCTTGAAAAGTCGCTCGTTTTTGCCGAGGCAATCGCTGGCGATCAGGCAACAGTGAAAGCCACATTCGAGTTTTTCGATGAACCGGGCGAAATTATCTGGTCTCTCGAAAGGGCAGGCGAAACCTGGAAAATATCCGACATCGCCTCGACCAAAGACGATTGGAAATTGTCGACGCTCGATTGCACCGCGCAGGCCGGGCAATAAGCGCAGTCTTGCCCACTTGGCTTTCGCAACTGACGCCTGTATAGACGCGCACCTCCCCGAACCCGGGGCGACCGTTGCGGCGCGCGCCGCTCCAATTCAAAACTGACAGGACGACAAAATGGCGATTGAACGCACTTTTTCCATGATCAAGCCGGACGCAACGCGTCGCAACCTCACCGGCGCCATCACCAAAATGCTGGAAGATTCCGGCTTGCGCGTCGTCGCATCCAAGCGCGTCTGGATGTCGCTACGTGAAGCTGAAGGCTTTTATGCTGTCCACAAGGACCGCCCGTTCTTCGGCGAACTGACTGAATTCATGTCTTCCGCCCCGACCATCGTTCAGGTTCTGGAAGGCGAAAACGCCATTGCCAGGAACCGCGAAATCATGGGCGCAACCAATCCGGCCAACGCTGCCGAAGGCACGATCCGCAAGATCCATGCGCTGTCCATTGGCGAAAACTCTGTCCACGGCTCCGATGCGCCTGAGACCGCAGCGCAGGAAATCTCCTACTGGTTCTCCGGCACCGAAATCGTCGGCTGAATCAAGCCTGGAGCTAACCGCTTCAAATCATTGAAATGACTCATAAGGCCGGGGCTCGCGCTCCGGCCTTTTTGTCGCACACAGTTAGATTCACCCAACCGCAACAATTTTGGCGTATTGTCGCGCAAGTGGCAGTTCATGTTGAACCACAGGGTGTTGAATGTTGTGAGCGAGCGCGTCCTATCGCATGCCGAACATACCGCAGATGGGGTGATCCACGTGGCCGGCATTGTTGCAAGCCTGGTTGCCGTCGCCTTCCTCATGGCCGCCTATCTGCCGCAAGGCTCGGCAGGCATGTCAGCCGCCCTCGCTGTCTACGGCGTCACGGTCATCCTGCTGTTTTGCGCTTCCGCTGCCTATCACTTGATTCCGCATCATGATTGGAAGCCGCTGCTGCAGCGGTTCGACCATGCCGCGATCTTCCTGAAAATTGCAGGCACCTACACGCCGCTTGTGGTGGTGATGGGGAGCCTGTTCGCCTATGGCGTTCTGGCGATGGTTTGGGCCGGCGCTTTGGCCGGCGCTGCCATGCGCATCACCTTCGGCGACCGTTTCGCCGGTTTTTCCGCCGGCCTCTATCTGATGCTCGGCTGGACCAGCGTTGCGCTGATCTGGCTGATGTTTGAGCGCCTGCCGACAGGCGCAGCCGTCATGGTCATTATCGGCGGCCTGCTTTACACGGTCGGCGTTGCCTTCCATGTCTGGGAAAATTTGCGGTTCCAGAAGGCGATCTGGCACGCATTCGTGCTCGCCGCCTCCACTTGCCATTTCATCGCCGTTGCCTGGTCGTCGCTGCAATTGACCGGCTGACTTGCGATTATGCTGCCGCGCCGCTAAATGCGCGCCATGACCGTCACCATTCTCGTTGATGCCGATGCCTGTCCTGTAAAAGAGGAAATCTGCACCGTGGCAGAGCGCCATCAGGTGCCTGCGGTGTTCGTTTCCAATTCCGCCTTCCGCATCCCCGCCGACCCGCTGTTTCGCCGCGTCATCGTCTCCGGCAGCTTCGATGCAGCCGATGACTGGATTGCTGAGGAAGCCTCAGCCGCGACCGTTGTTGTGACAGCCGACATCCTGCTTGCCGAGCGCTGCCTGAAGAAAGGCGCATCGGTCCTCGGCTCAACAGGCAAACCTTTCACTGATAATTCCATCGGCATGAGCGTTGCCGTACGCGCCATCATGGCCGATTTGCGGGCAGGGGTTGGCCAGATCACATCCGGCCCGGCGCCTTTCTCCAAGGCGGACAGATCGGCCTTCCTGTCGGCGCTGCACACGGCGATCATCCGTTTGAAGCGGCAGCCTTAGCATCTAAGGCTTTGTAGGAGTGTCCCCCAAACCGGCTTTATTGGCTTCATCTTCAACCGGTGGTTCATCTTCCGGCTCCAATTCCGGATCCTGATCCGGAATTGTGTTGCCGCCTATGTTCGCAAGCGCAGTGTAATCCACACCGTTGATGAAAAACTTTCCGTCCTCTGTGCCCAAAATATCCCAAAGCAGTGAGCCATCGGCCTGCGGCTTGGCCATTGCGTTGAAAGCGATCAGCCCGGTTGAGGCCATGCCCATGCCGAGTTCTTCGGGCAAGGCGTTGATGGCGTTGATCAGCGGAATCAGCGATTGCGTTCGAACAGCGCCCTTGCCGGAGGGCTTCACCTCAGGTCCGGCAACCACGGACCCATCCATTGCCAGATCATAGGTCTTGCCGGCAAGGACATTGCTGGTAAACGAAACCGTCGCCGCACCTGTTGGCAGCAAGGCCTTGGTCAACTGCGCTTCCAGCTCAGGTTTGGCGTCAGGTTCTGAGAACTTGCCCGGATCAGCCAGTATCAACCTGGTCGGCGCTTCGGCGTCAAAGCCGGTCACTTTGACGTCAATTGCCAGGCGTTCGGGAATGAAATCATTGGCAAATGGCGGCGCGATACCATCGGGCATCGTCAGCTTTTCCAGCACAACAGCTTCGCGGAACAACCCGTCCTTGACCAAGCCGTTCAGTTCGATTTCAGTTTCCAGCTTGCCAAGCCCGAATTGACCATAGGGGCTTGCAACCGTGACAGACTCAATTCCGCCCTTCATGTTTATGTTCTGAAAGATCGGCAAGCTGGCTTCAAGCAGCGCGGATAACTCAGCCTTCATCGCCGTGTCCGGATTTTCGATATCCTTGTCTGCGTTCTTGAACAGCCAGCTGGCCGCTTCATAGAGCGCCAGTATCTTGAAACCGCGAAACGTCACGTCCTGGAAACCGCTCTTGCCCTCAATGCTGAAATCCAGCGGCGTTTCGCCTTCTTTGCTTGGCACCGATTTGATCACTTCGGCGAATCCCGCGTATGTCAGCTTGCTCACACCATCGACAGTTCCAGGTCCGCTTTCGCGGTTGGTCGATTCATAATGCATCGACTTCAAGCCGTAGGTGACTTCAAGCAGCGCCACCTCCGGCGAGGTGACTTTTTCCGTCAGGGAAATGTCGCTGAAGTCTGCTTTGGTGGATGTGAAAAACTTCAGCTTTTCGTCAAATGTGCCCGCATAATTGACTGAACCAACGGTCATCACCAGATCAAGCTGGCCCGGCGCTGAAATCCGGATATCAATCGGCTTGTCCTGTGTCACCAGCCATTGGCCGTTTCCCGAGTCCGCAAGCCGAAACATCCATGGGGAGACCTTGATTTCCGGTCTGTCCGCCTCAGCTTCAGTTGGAAATCTGGCAATCAGCGGCGTCAGATCAATGCTGACATCATAGGCCTCGCTTGCCGGCTTGACACCAATCACGCCTTTCGTTTCGCCGATATAAGATTGAAACAGCGCCGCAATGCGGTCCGCTTCGACTTGTGTTGCCGGAGCTGCCAACGCAGTCGTGCTCAACAAGCACAAAGTCAACAAAGCGTAGCAGGTGCGAGGCATATTCATCTCCAAAATAGTCAATCTTCTCTCGGCGCATCCCACTTTTTCAACGCCGCATCGTCTTTGTCCTTGGCCGCAACCCACTCGCCGCTGGTTCCATCTTTGCGGTGCTCCTTCTTCCAGAACGGGGCGCTGGTCTTCAAATAGTCCATCAGGAACGACGCCGCCGCAAACGCGGCCTCGCGATGCGGCGAGGCGGCAATGACCAGAACGATGTTGCCGCCCGGCGCGATCTTGCCGTGGCGATGGATGACAGTCAGTGCCTGCACCGGCCAACGCTCGATGGCCTCATTGGCAATCCGGCGCATCTGCGCTTCAGCCATGCCGGGATAATGCTCAAGTTCCAGCGCAGCGAGCGTGTCGCCTTCGTCGCGGCACAGACCGGTGAAGGTGACGACCGCGCCAATATCGGCCCGACCCTTGGCTATTGAATTGATTTCGGCCGCCAGATCAAAATCCGCTGCCTGCACCCGCACATCTGGTATCATGCCAGCCATCTCAACCGCCGGTCATAGGCGGAAACAGCGCGATCTCGCGGGCCCCGGCGATCAACTCGTTATGCTCGCAATGTTCCTGGTTGATCGCCACGCGGATCACTTTGGGGACAGCCAGCGCCGCCTCATATTCCTCGCCCAGACCTTTGAGGTGCAACAAAAGGTCACTGATGGTTTTGACGTTCTCGGGCAGCGTGATGTCTTCCTCGGCTTTGCCGATCCGCTCGCGCACCCAGGCGAAATAGATGAGTTTCATTCCTCATCGTCCACAATGTGCTTCAGACCGGCGCGGAAATAGTCATAGCCGGTGTAAAGCGTGATAATGGCGGCAATCCACAAAAGGATGATGCCATATTCGGTCGTATAGGGCAGCACTTTGTCGCCTGCAGGGCCGGCCAGCAAAAAACCGACCGCCACCATCTGGATCGTCGTTTTCCATTTGGCCAGCTGTGTCACCGGCACGGAAACCTTCAGTTCCGCCAGATATTCACGCAGGCCGGAAACCAGAATCTCGCGGCACAGGATGATGATCGCCGCCCATAGCGTCCAGCCGGCAATTGTCCCGTCCGCGGCCAACAGCAGCAGGCAAGCCGAAACCAGGAGCTTGTCGGCGATTGGGTCGAGCATCCGCCCGATGGTGGAGGATTGCTTCCACAGCCGGGCCAGATAGCCATCCAGATAATCGGTGAGACTGGCCACGATGAATAGGCTGAGCGCGGCCCAGCGGGCAAAATCCGATGATTTCAGCCGGCCTTCCAAAAAGAAGCACAGAACCACCAGCGGCACCGCGATAATCCGCGCGTAGGTGAGCATGTTCGGAATGTTGAATGTGCGATTGGCCATGATTCCGCCCCGTGAGACGGCATCCAAACAGGAGCCGCCTCGTTCCGTCAATGATCAGCCTCAGCGGTTCTCATGAAAATGGTTGTAAATCGCTTCCGCCATCGCCGCCGAAACGCCATCGACCGCTTTCAGATCATCAATTCCCGCCCGCGAAACCGCTTTGGCCGTGCCGAAATGATTGAGAAGCGCCCGTTTGCGCGTCGGGCCGATCCCGTCGATCTCGTCGAGCGGGTTCTTGATCAGTTCCTTCTTGCGCCGCGCCCGGTGCGAACCGATGGCAAACCGGTGCGCCTCATCGCGCAGCCGCTGGATGAAATACAGCACCGGATCGCGCGGCGGCATCGAAAAGGCATCGCGGCCCTCTGCGAAAAACCGTTCGCGCCCGGCATCGCGGTCAACGCCCTTGGCAATGCCGATGGCCGTCACCTTGCCATCCAGCCCGAGTTCCTTGAGCATGCCGCGCACCGCCGTCATTTGCCCCTGGCCGCCGTCAATCAGCACCAGATCAGGCCATGCCGGAAACGCCTCGTCGTCTGCAACCGGGGCCGGCCCGCCGTCTACGTCGGTGTTTTCCTTGATCAGTCGCGAAAACCGGCGCCCCATCACTTCCTTCATCATGCCGAAATCGTCGCCCGGCGTGATTGTTGTCGAGCGGATATTGAACTTGCGGTACTGGTTTTTGACGAACCCTTCGGGCCCGGCCACAATCATCGCCCCGACGGCATTGGCGCCCATGATGTGCGAATTGTCATAGACTTCAATACGCCGTGGCGGGGCAGGCAGATTGAATACTTTGGCAATCCCCTCCAGCAGCATTTTCTGCGAAGCCGTATCGGCCAGCTTGCGCGCCAGTGCCTCGCGCCCGTTCGCCGCCACCTGTTCGATGATGCTCTTTTTCTCGCCGCGCTGTGGCACGCTGATTTCGATCTTGCGCCCCGCATGCTCGGAAAATGCCAGTTCAAGCAATTCCTGATCGTCCACCTTGTCAGACAAGAGAATCGATTTCGGAATCGGTTTGCCGTCATAAAACTGCGCCAGAAAAGAGCCCAGAACCTCGGCCTTGGAAAGCGACGGGTCAGCCCTGGGGAAATAGGCGTGGTTGCCCCAGTTCTGCCCGGTACGGAAGAAAAACACTTCGATGCAGGTCATGGCGCCATCTTGCGCAATCGCAAAAACGTCCGCTTCGTCAATCGTCTGCGGGTTGATGCCTTGCGAGGACGTGACATGCGACAGCGCCGAAAGCCGGTCGCGGTAGATCGCGGCGCGTTCGAAATCGAGGGTCTCCGCCGCCTCGTTCATTGCCGTTGACAGTGTTGTCTTCACTTTCTGGCTGCGGCCGGAGAGGAAATCCTTCGCTTCCTGCACCATCTCGTCATATTCGGATGGGGTAACCTCATGGGTGCAAGGCCCGGCGCAGCGTTTGATCTGGTAAAGCAGGCACGGTCGCGTCCGGTTTTCCAGAAATGAATCCGTGCAAGTCCGGATCAAAAACGCCCGCTGCAAGGCATTGATCGTGCGTGCCACTGCGCCGGCAGAGGCAAACGGACCGAAATAACTGCCCTTGCGGTTTTGCGCGCCGCGATGCTTGAAAATGCCAGGCGAGGCATGATCGCCGGAAATCAGAATGTAAGGAAACGACTTGTCGTCGCGCAAAAGCACATTGTAGCGCGGCCGCAGCCGTTTGATCAGGTTCGCTTCCAGAAGCAGCGCCTCGGCTTCCGTGCGCGTCGTCACAAATTCCATCGACGCGGTATCAGCCACCATCCGGTGGATGCGGTTTGAGTGGCCGCGCCCCTGCGCATAGGAGGTGACGCGCTTCTTGAGCGATCGCGCCTTGCCGACATAGAGCACATCGCCCGCGTTGTTCATCATCCTGTAGACGCCCGGCCCGTTCGGCAGGCGTTTCACCAACTCCTGGATGATTTCAATCCCAGCCTTGCCTTCGATCTTTTCGCCGGCGTTCCATTCGAACGAGGCAATCTCGGCAACCGGTTCGATGATCAGGTCTTCCGTGCTGTCATCTTCCGGCGGCAAATCGGCTTCCGGCAAGTCTGCGTCAGATCTTGGCTTTCCGGGGTTCATTCGGCAATACCGGCAATGTCCGGCGTTTCCCAGGCCAGATGCTGCCCGCCATCCAGCGCGATCATCTGCCCGGTCACCGATGCTGCACCGACCAGATAGCGCACTGTCGCGCCAAATTCGGCAAGGTCCGGCCCCCGTCTGAGCAAAAGCCCGTCCGTTTGCCGCTGAAAGTCTTCCGGGTCCTGGCGGCTGTTGCGCAGTGTCGGACCGGGGCCGATAGCGTTGACGCGGATGTTTGGCGCCAAGGCCTGCGCCATGGTCCGGGTTGCCGTCCACAGCGCCGATTTTGACAACAGATAGGAGTAGAATTTCGGCGTCGGCCGCCAGACTCGCTGGTCAATGATATTGACGATATTGCCCTTGGTGCCCGCGGGCAGCGCCTTGGCAAACGCCTCCGCCAAAAACGACGGCGCTTTCACATGGATGGCGAAATGCCGGTCAAAAAGCGCCTCATCCAGCGTGCCGATACTGTCTTCTTCAAAAACGGACGCATTGTTGACCAGCAAATCGATCTGCCCGAAGGCGGCAAGCGCGCCGTCAAAAAGCGCCCGGCAGGCTGCGCTGTTTGAAAGTTCGGCCTCAAACAGCTCAACCCGTGCGCCGTGCGCGCGCATGGCATTCTGCACCGCTTCCGCTTCCACGCGCGATCCATGGAAATGCACAGCCACATCATAACCATTTGCACAAAGGTCTTCGACAATGGCGCGGCCTATCCTGCGCGCGCCGCCGGTGACCAAAGCTGTCGGCCGTTTCGCCATACTGGTGAATCCTTGTGGTTAATCTGACGATTGATCATGTCCATGTGGTGCGCGCAAGCGCGCAAGGCAGCCCGTTTCATCGCCTTTTAGCCTAATTTTATGGTTTCGAATCCGTCACCGTGACCAAAATGCCACGCTCGAGCCTGCCATGTTCTGGTCATGCAATCACCTTGTTTTCCGCACGTTCCTGACAGATTCCGCCACCATCTTTGGATTGTTGGCACACAAGCCCTCTGAGGTTTTGGCATCTCCAGTGCTTTCAAAAAGGAGAATATCATGACAACCAAATTCGCCATGCTGGCCGCTGCCGTTTCTTTTGCCGCGCTGCCAAGCTTTGCTTTCGCCGCTGATGCGATTGATGAAATTCCGCAGGCCCCTGAAGCTCCGATTGAAGCAGTGGCTGTTCCCTCTGGCTGGTCTGGCGCTTATGCCGGTATCAGCGGCGGCTATGCCTGGGGCACTGCCAGCGCGCCTGGAACCGAGTTCGATGCCAATGGCTTCAATGGCGGTGTCTACGGCGGCTACAATCTGCAAAGCGACTCCATCGTCTACGGCGGCGAAATTGACGCCGGCTACAGCGCCGCCAAAGGCGACAATGGCGCAGGCGTTGCCTTCAAGAACGGCTTCAACGGCGCATTGCGCGCCCGCGCCGGTGTCGATCTCGATCCCATCCTGATCTACGGCGCAGCCGGCGTTGCTGCAACGCAGGGCAAAGTTTCCGCTGGCGGCCTTGAGGACAAGCAGACGCATATTGGCTGGACAGCTGGCGCCGGCATTGAAGGCAAAGTGACGCAAAACATCCTTGCGCGCGTCGAATACCGCCATAACAGCTTCGGCTCTGAGACCTATGCCGTCGGCGGCGGCACCGATGCCTCGCTGACCGAAAACGAAATCCGCATTGGCGCGGGTCTCAAATTCTAATTCCTCGGGCAGCACGTTCCCTGCTGCTGATGTGGTGACTGGCCGGGCGGGCAACCGCCCGGTCTTTTCATGCAGGCAGATGCGGCAGCAGTGCCGCCAGCGCCGGATGCTTGTCTTTGTACTTCGCAAGATACCGCTTCAGCTTCGGGCGGCCCTTTTCCCAGCCCGGAAAGCGCAGCGCCATATAGCCAAGGCAGGCCGCCAGCGCCATGTGCCCGGCGTGGATTTTGGCTGGCAATTTGGGTGACTGGCCTTCCAGGTAGTCCAACCCCTGGGTGACCTTTTTCCACTGCTTGTCGAGCCAACCCTGATAGATCAGTTCTTCAGGCCGCTGTTTCTGCTCATAAATATGGGCAATGGCGCAGTCGCAAATGCCGTCGGCAATTGCTTCCAGCCGCTCCGCCTCTAACAGTTTCGCCGCCGCGCGCGGCAACAGCTTGCCGCCAGTTGCGCGGTTGATGTAGCGCACAATCACCACCGAATCGAACACCGCGCCATCATTTTCGGTCAATAGAACCGGTATCTTGCCCAACGGGTTTTGCGCAAACAGCTCCGGGCTCTGCTTCGTTGTATCAGTGATCACGCTGTCGAAATCATATCCGGCATACGTTGCCGCCATGCGCACCTTTGAGCTGTAAGGCGATGTCGTCGAGACCAGAATTTTCGGCATGGTGGTCCTCATTGTGGCGGTTCGATTGTGATGGTTCGCGCCCGGCAGGACTTGCCGTCCACCTCCGGACAGGCGCGAAATTCCAGCGCTTTGGTGAAACAGATGCGCACTTCGGTCAACAGCCCTTCCTCGCAAACTGTCGCGATCCCGCTCGCCGCAAGCCCCTTGTTGGCGCGGATAAAGGCTGTTTCAACGGCCTGTGGTGCAAGCTCGAAAGCTTGCGAGCCATTGAATTGCGCCGGCACAACAACTCTATACCGCCCCGTGCGCATCACGGTGAAATAGTCTTGCGGCGATAGACCGGAGCAGGTCCCGTGCTTTTCCCATTCATAACGCACCAACCCGGGCGAGGGCGTCAGGTCGCGGATGGACTGGATGTCGTCACGCGATGGAAATCCGTTTGTCCGGCAGTCCTGCGGATACCCTTGCTCAAATTGCGGCCAAAGCCCGTGGACAATAAACCGGAAAGGCTTGGATGCATTGCACTGCGCCGGATCGGCACTTCGGCCTTTGAGGTCGCAATAGGCGGGCGACCAGGAAAGGGCCAAAACATAGAAATCAAAACCGGAGCCCTGCGGAATGGTGGCCGCTTGTTTTGCTACAGGTGAATCGTCGCCAGCCGTTTGTCCGTTCGCTGCATTGGCGATCGGCGTTGGCGCGGCGGTTGAGGCTGTCTCGCTTTCCGGTTGGCCACACCCGGCCAGTGCCGCCAGCATGAATGCCGACACAGCAAAATACACTATGAAATCAGGAAGTTTCAACGCTGTCTTGAATCAGCGCGCGATGCGGCAATGGGCGTTGTAGACATTCCAACGGTCAAAGCCGGAGACGCAAAATTCAACATTGTCGCCAATGCCGGCAAAGCCCGCTTCGGTTTCAATGAAATACCAAAGCGTGCGCCGCCGCCCATCCGAAAGCACCGCCGTCGCGCCGCAATAGCGCCGCGCGATTGAGCGCGTTTTGATCGGCGGATAGTAGCGGTGCTGGTGCACCTTGGCGAAATCCTCGATCCGCAACCGGTCATGATGCACTTCATGGCTCTGGTGATGAAAGCGCCTCGCAACTTTCTTCAAGATCGCCGGATCGCTGCACTCGCTCGCTTCCACATCCTTATGCCAGAACCCGGCTACGGCTGCCGTCGGCGACACCGCTATCGTCGAAATCGCAACAGCGGCGGCAAGCAAAATTGAAGCAATACGCATCATGGTTCTCCAGCGGGCAAAGCCCAGCGAATCTTCGCTATTCACTTTCAATCAGCGCCAGTCCTTGGTCAAGCAGCAGTCTGCTCGCCCGCAATCCATTCAACCCGCGAAAACCCGGCCTTGTCCTCCTGCATTGCGGCCGCAAGTTCCGGCAGGATCAGCTTGAGCTCGCTTTCCAGCGTGTAGGGCGGGTTGACGATGATCATCCCGGTGCCATCCAGTTGCGGCACCGGCGAGGGACCGCGGATGTAAAGTTCCGTGTCCAGAATTTTCGGGATTCCGGTCGCCTTCAAATCCTTGCGGAACTGGATCACCGATTTGCGGTCCTTGATCGGATACCAGAATGCATAGATGCCGCCCGGCCAGCGCGCATGGGCCCCCCGCAATCCGGTGACAATCCGGTTGAATTCCGAAGGGTCTTCGAACGGCGGATCGACCAGAACCAGCCCGCGCTTTTCCTTTGGCGGCAAATGCGCGCCAAGCGCCAGCCAGCCGTCAAGTTCAATCACCCGCACCTGATAGTCGTCTTCAAACTGCTTGGCCAATGCCCGCGCATCTTCCGGGTGAAGTTCAATGGCTGAGAGCCGGTCCTGCTTGCGCAGCAGCATCTTGGTCAATTTCGGGCTGCCGGGATATTTGCGCAAAGTCTTGTCGCTGTTGACCGAGCGGACCGCTTTCAGCCAAGGCGCAAGCAAGTCAGCCGCCTTTGCGGTGAACTTGGCGTCCAGAACCTTCGCCGCGCCGCTCTGCCATTCGCCGGTTTTCGCCGCCTCGCCGGTGTCCAGATCATAGAGGCCAATGCCCGCGTGCGTGTCGATCACCCGGAAGGCTTTATCCTTTTGCTTCAGATACTCGATGATACGCGTCAAAATGACGTGTTTGAAGACATCGGCAAAGTTTCCGGCGTGATAGGCATGGCGATAGTTCATGGCTGCGCTTTGACCAGAGATTGCCCGCGCTAGCAAGCATTTGCGCCTCGCGGACATTCGGTTATTCATGCCTGCAAGCCCTGCGGAATCAGCCAGCCATGCCCGGTTCAATCGTCCTCATCGTCCTGTGCGGCGCATTGCTTCACGCTTCATGGAATGCCGTCGTCAAATCGGCCGGAGACAAGTTTCTGAACGCCGTGGTGATCATGACGATTTCGATGGTCATGTCGGCAATGTTGCTGCCATTTCTTATTCAGCCAAATCAGGAAAGCTGGCCATATCTGACGCTGTCATCGGCGTTGCAGGCGATCTACGTGGCGCTGATCGCCAGAGCCTATCGCGGCGGCGACATGAGCGTCGCCTATCCGCTGATGCGCGGCACAGCGCCGCTTCTTGTCTCGCTGGTTTCGCTGCCGTTGATCGGCGAAGCGCTGCCGCCGCTGCGCTGGCTGGGCGTCGCGCTGGTCAGCGCCGGCGTCTTGGTCATGGCGTTCGATTCGCTGCGCGTTGCCAAAGCGGGTGGCTCAACTCTCGCAACGGCGCTCGTCAATGCCTGCTTCATCGCCGCTTACACCGTGACCGACGGTATCGGCGTGCGCATATCCGGCGCGCCAATCGCCTACACCTTGTGGATTTTTGTTCTTCACGCGCTGCCGCTGCTCTTCTGGGCATTGCTGACAGCGCGGGCGAAACTGATAGCCCAATTTCGCGCCCGCTGGCGGGCAGGGCTGTTCGGCGGTGCCGCAACCGTCTCGTCATATGGCTCAGCACTGTGGGCCATGAGCCAGAATGTGCCGGTCGCCGCAGTCGCAGCGCTGCGCGAAACCTCGATCCTGTTTGCTGCGGCAATATCATTCTTCTTGTTCAAGGAGGCGCTTGGCCGCTTCCGCATGGCTGGGATCATCGTGATTTTGGCAGGCGTTGCCCTCATCCGCATCGCCTGAGCATCACTTTAATTGATGCGCGCCATGACGAGCTTTGACTTCACAATCAGCGTTTGCCGGACTACCGTTGCCCCATGAACAAGCCGCTGATTAAAAACTCCACCTGTCCGCATGATTGCCCGTCGGTTTGCGGGCTGGAGGTGGAGATTATCGACGACCACACCATCGGCCGGGTGCGCGGCGCGAAAGATCACAGCTACACCGCCGGTGTCGTCTGCGCCAAGGTCGCCCGCTATGCCGAGCGCATTCACCATCCAGACCGTCTCTTGAAACCGCTCAAGCGCGTCGGCGCGAAAGGCTCGGGCCAGTGGCAGGAAATCAGTTGGGACGATGCGCTGGACCTGACGGCAGAAAAGTTCCTTGATGCCGAGCGACACTTCGGCAGCGAAAGCATCTGGCCCTATTTCTACGCCGGTACCATGGGCCTTGTGCAGCGCGATGGCATCAACCGCCTGCGCCATGCCAAGCGTTACTCCGGCTTCTACGGCACGATCTGCATCTCGACCGCATGGGCCGGCTATGTCGCCGGTACGGGCAGGCTTTCCGGCGTTGATCCGCGCGAAATGGCAAAATCGGACTGCATCGTCATCTGGGGCACCAATGCCGTGGTGACGCAGGTCAACGTCATGACCCACGCCATCAAAGCGCGCAAAGAACGCGGCGCAAAAATCATCGTCATTGATATCTACCGCAATGCCACGATGGAGCAGGCGGATATCGGGTTGGTTTTGCGCCCCGGAACCGATGGCGCGCTGGCGGCGGCGGTCATGCACATCCTGTTCCGTGACGGATTGGCCGACCGCGCCTATATGGAAAAATATGCGAACGATCCGGCCGGGTTTGAAGCACATTTGAAAGACAAGACGCCCGAATGGGCAGCGGCAATCACTGGCCTCAGCGTCAAAGAAATCATCGATTTCGCCCATCTCGTCGGCAAAACACCCCGCACCTTCTTCCGCATCGGCTATGGCTTTACCCGCCAGCGCAACGGCCCGTCCAACATGCACGCCGTCACATCTATTCCCACGGTTGCCGGCCATTGGCAGCATGAAGGCGGCGGCGGATTTCACTCCAATTCAGGCATCCTGAAATTGTTCACAGCAGAATTGGAGGGAACCGCCTACATCGACCCTTCGGTGCGAACGCTCGATCAATCCAAGATCGGCCGCGTTCTGACCAGCGATAATGAGGCGCTGCAAGGCGGCGGCCCGGTCAAGGCATTGCTGATCCAGAACACCAACCCGATGAACATTGCGCCGGAGCAGCGGCTTGTGCGCGAAGGATTTGCCCGCGAAGACCTGTTCACCGTCGTCCATGAGCAATTCATGACCGATACCGCCAAAATGGCTGATATCGTGCTGCCGGCCACCATGTTTCTCGAGCACGACGACATCTACAAGGGTGGCGGCCACCAGCATATTTCGCTGGGTCTTAAGGTCATTGAGCCGCCCGAAGGCCCGAAGACCAACCATTTCGTCATAGAGGAATTGGCCAAGCGCCTCGGTGTTTCCGACAAACCCGGCTTCGGCAAAACCGAGCGCGGGCTGATGGAGACCATGCTGATGAAGGGCAAGCGCCTGTCACTGGCCGAGGTTGAAGAAACCAAATGGGTTGATCTCCAGCCGGATTTTGAAACATCCCATTTTCTCAACGGCTTTGGTTTTTCGGACGGCAAGTTCCGCTTCCGTGCGCACTGGTCAGATGAAACGCATCCCTATCAGCCGCCAAAGTCCATGGGCCTTCAGGGCAATTGGCAGGATTTGCCGGACTATCCCGATCATCTGGAAGTCAATGAAAGGCAGGATGCCAAGCATCCGTTCAAGCTTGCCACATCGCCCGCGCGCAATTTTCTGAACTCGTCGTTTCAAAACACGCCGACCTCCATCATCAGGGAGGTCCGTCCGACTTTGAAAATCCATCCAAAGGATGCAGGCATACTTGGCATTGCTGACGGTGAGCGGATTCAAATCGGCAACAAGCGCGGCGAAGTCATTGTCCATGCTGAGTTTTTCGATGGCCTGCAGCGCGGCGTGACGATCTCGGAAGGCATCTGGCCCAACAGCGCCTTCGAAGGCGGCGAGGGCATCAACACACTCACCAGCGCCGACGCCATCGCCCCGCACGGCGGCGCGGCGTTTCATGACGTGAAGATTTGGATCCGGAAGCTGCCATGAGTGAAAGCGCGCTCAAAGTCCGCCCCGTCGAACCCCGCGACCGCGCCGGCTGGGATCGGCTCTATGCCGGTTACGCCGCGTTCTACCTCGTCACCCAAACGCAGGACATGCGCGACCGCGTTTGGTCCTGGTTGATGGACAAGACCCAAGAGATGAATGGTCTGGTCGCCGAAGATGTGGGCGGAAATCTGATTGGCCTTGCCCATTTCAGGCCTTTCGCGCGGCCGCTTGCCGCATCGACCGGCGGCTTCCTTGATGACTTGTTCGTTGATCCGGATGCCCGCGGCTCTGGCGCAGCCGATGCGCTGATGGAGGCGCTGAAATCGGAAGGCATGAAGCGTGGCTGGTCGGTGATCCGCTGGATAACAGCCGAAGACAATTACCGCGCCCGAAAACTCTACGACCGGATGGCGGACAAGACCCGTTGGGTGACTTACGACATCAAGCTATAGGCGGTTTCGGCAGCCGGCTTTCCGGGTCGAACACCACCGCTTTGTGCGGCAGGTTTGGTCCCCATTTCCACAAAACCAGATTGGTTGCCCCAGCTGGGACGTTATTGACAAATGACGGGACAAGAATGCCCGCCGCCGCTTTCGAAAAGCTTTGATGGATCACCCAAGAGGCAGGTTTCCGGTTTTCAGTGAGGGCAGCTGCCCATGCGCAGCTGAGCGTCGCCAATTCCACCCCCGCCATTTGCCGCGCATCGTCAGTCGACAAGTCAACAATGTCCTCGCAATCAACGTCGAAGCTGCACAAGGTCATTGGGTGGAATTTGTACGCAAAGCCTTGTGAAGCTTCTGCGACTGCGCCAGCAGTCGTTGTGGAAAGATAAAGGGCAGGGACGCCCTTTGGATTGAACCGGGCGCCGCGAATTGCCGCGCCATCGCCAGAAGCGGGCGCAAATGACCAGCGCGGGTCAACCGCGCGGTAGCAAATTCCAGTGAATCTCAAGCAAATCCGCCAAGCGCAAGGTGATCAAGGTAATCGCGCAGCGCCGTTGCCTGCCCGCCCTTGACGATGCTTTCAGCGGTTCGATTTCCAAATGCCGGAATAGGTTCGGCGCGATACCAGGCAAAGGCCTGCCGCCCGCCTCCGGCCCAATCCGTCACGCGCCGGAGGATTTCGCTCATCTCCATCAAACGCGCCTGTGCGGAGGCTGAAGCCATGCGCGACTTGCGGTAGGTGGCGGAAGCCGACAGCCCGGCGGTTTCGGCAATATCGCGCTTTGTAACACCGAAGCGCGCTGCCAATTGCTCCTGATCGTAATGTCCGGCAGCCTCGGCAAAACCTGCGTGGGCAAGTGTTTCGGCTTGCACATCAGACATCATTGCCTTGCGGCTTGAAGTGGCCACTGTCCTATCCTTTGGCTTTATTTTCAACCAAAACATATGCCAATCATCTTCATTTTACAAGATCTACTTGCTTTCACACACCAGCCGCAAAGCCACCGGATAGAGCTTGTGCTCCTCAACAAGAACCCGCGCGGCGAGAGTCTCCGGCGAATCTCCCGGCAAAACCGCAATGCGCGCCTGCGCAATCACCGGCCCGTCATCGAGCGCTGCTGTTACATAATGCACAGAGCAACCATGTTCCTTGACGTCAGCCGCCAGCGCCCGCTCATGCGTATGGGTGCCCTTGAACAGCGGCAGCAGCGACGGGTGGATGTTGATCATCCGCCCGTCCCATTTGCCGACAAATTCAGGCGTCATGATGCGCATGTAACCGGCGCAGGCGATAACATCCGGCTTCAGCTCCAACAGCGCCGCATGCATCGCCGCATCATGCGCTTCGCGCGTTGGATAGGCCTTGTGCGGAACGGCAAGCGCCGGGATGCCCTTGGCTGCGGCGAATTCCAGACCTTTGGCATCGGCTTTGTTGGAGATCACGCCAACGATCTGCGCCGGGAATTTTGTGTCTTCACACGCCGCAATCAGCGCTTCCATGTTGGAGCCGCGCCCGGAAATGAGGACGGCTACGCGCTTTTTCATGCCCTAGAAAACCAGTTCGCCGCGATACACGACGCGCTCTTCGCCGGCTTCCACAAGCTGGCCGATCCGCATGACGCTCTCGCCCTTGGCAGTGAGCGTCACTCTGACAAGGTCCGCATGTTCCGGTGAAACAACGACGACCATGCCAATGCCGCAATTGAACGTGCGCAGCATCTCATTGCGGGCAACGCCGCCCGTGGCTGCGAGCCATGAAAAGACCGGCGGAACTTTTATCGCAGTCAGGTCAATCTCGGCCGTGCACGTATCCGGCAGCACGCGCGGGATGTTATCGGGGAAGCCGCCGCCGGTGATATGGGCGAGCGCCTTGATTGCGCCGGTTTCGCGGATTGCAGCCAGTAAAGACTTGACATAAATGCGCGTCGGCGTCAGCAGCGCTTCGCCCAGCAATGCATCTTCGGCAAATGGCGCCGGCGCATCCAGTGCCAGGCCGGACCGCTCGACGATGCGGCGCACCAGCGAAAAGCCGTTGGAATGCACGCCTGACGAGGCGAGCCCGAGTAGCACGTCGCCGGGGCGGATGTCATTGGTCGGCAGCAAGTGGCCACGCTCTGCGGCGCCCACCGAAAAGCCCGCCAAATCATAGTCATTGCCGGCATAAAGGCCCGGCATTTCCGCCGTTTCGCCGCCGATCAACGCACAGCCCGCCTGCCGGCATCCTTCGGCAATCCCGGCAACAATCGCCGCGCCATGATCGGAGCTCAGTTTTCCGGTGGCAAAGTAATCAAGGAAGAAAAGCGGCTCTGCGCCCTGGACAACAAGATCATTGACGCACATGGCGACCAGGTCGATGCCGACCGTGTCATGCCGGTTGGCATCGATCGCCAGTTTGACTTTGGTGCCGACACCGTCATTGGCTGCCACCAGCACCGGATCCTTGAAACCAGCCGCTTTCAAATCGAACAAGCCGCCGAAACCGCCAATCTCGCCATCCGCGCCAGGGCGGCGTGTCGAGCGCACGTGGGGTTTTATTTTTTCGACCAAGAGGTTGCCCTCGTCGATGTCGACGCCCGCATCGCGGTAGGTAAGGCCGTTGGGAATGGTCATGCCGTGCCGTCCTTCAGAAACTGGCGCGGCAATGCCATGGCAAGGCCGCAAGTGCAAGGTTGCCGGTTAAATCCGGCGCGTTATCAACTGCCTGCAAGATGGAAAGGCGCTTGGAATCTGCCAGATCATGCCTACATTGGGGCGCGGAACAGGGCGGACGTATGACAATACCAAATTATATCACGATCTTGCGGCTGTTGCTGGTTCCCATTGTTGTCTGGGCCATGCTCACCGGCAGGGAATTGACCGCGCTGTTCGGGTTTATCGCAGCTGGCGTGTCAGATGGCGTAGACGGTTTCATTGCCCGCCGCTGGAACATGAAATCGGAACTTGGCACCTATATGGACCCGATTGCCGACAAGCTGCTTTTGGTGTCAGTTTTTGTCGTGCTGGCCTATCAGGAGCTCGTGCCGATCTGGCTCGTGGCCATGGTGGTGTTTCGCGATGCGTTGATTGTCAGTGCGGTCATGTTGTCGGCCGTGATGGAAAATCCGGTCGAGATGCGGCCGCTCTTTGTGTCAAAGGCCAATACGGCGGCGCAAATCCTTCTTGTCGCAGTCGTTCTGGCACAGAGCGGCATGAACGTTGACGTGATGACGCCGATCATCGCTTTGACCGCGCTCGTCGCACTCTTGACCGCAGCATCCACTGCAGCCTATCTCGTGACCTGGCTCAAACATATGGCAGACGATGGTCAAGAAACCGGTAAAGACTGACGCGACAAAGACCGTTCACGCCCCGGCTTTCGGTTCCGGTCCGGCATTCAGTGCTCAAGAAGACGCCGCACGGTTGGCACTCAAGCGGCAGGCGATTTTCTGGGTCGGCACATTGTTTGTTTTCGGCGGCATGTTGTGGTTGTTCTCGTCCATCCTCTTGCCTTTCATCGTTGGCATGACGCTGGCCTATTTCCTTGATCCGGTTGCTGACCGGCTTGAGCGCCTAGGCCTGTCGCGTCTGATGGCAACGCTCGTCATCCTTCTGACCTTTATTGTCCTGTTCGTTGGCTTTTTGATGCTTGTCGTGCCGCTGCTGGTCAGCCAGGCCGCCGATTTTGCCGCCAATCTGCCCGGATACATCACCAGGCTGCAGTCGATCGTCTCTTTGGATCAGCTGAAATGGTTGAGCGCTACGCTTGGCATCGACCCGGCTGCAATTCAGCGCAACATCGGCTCCATGCTGGGGCAGGCGGCTTCGATTGGCACCACCGTCTTGCAGTCGATCTGGACGTCCAGCATGACCATCATCAACATCGCCTCGTTGTTTGTCATCACGCCGGTCGTCGCCTTCTACGTTCTGCTTGATTGGGACCGCATGGTTGCAAAGGTCGATGACTGGGTGCCGAGAGACCATGTCGAGACCGTGCGCGCCATCGGCAACGATGTTAACAATGCCATCGCCGGCTTCATTCGCGGGCAGGGCCTGGTGTGCATCATACTCGGCTTCATCTATGCCACCGGGCTCATTCTGGTTGGTTTGAACTTTGGCCTGCTGATCGGCATAGCCGCCGGCCTGATATCGTTCATTCCCTATGTCGGCTCTATTTTCGGCTTCGTTCTGGCGATGATTGTCGCGCTCGTTCAGTTCTGGCCGGATTGGATCATGTTGGCGGCAGTGGCAGGCATATTCGCAATCGGACAGTTTATTGAAGGCAATATCCTCTCGCCCAAACTGGTCGGCGAAAGCATTGGTCTCCATCCGGTGTGGCTGATGTTTGCACTCCTCGCCTTTGGCTCGCTGTTCGGCTTTGTCGGGTTGCTGGTCGCTGTCCCGGCATCAGCGGCCATTGGCGTGCTCGTGCGCTTTGCCATCAGCCGCTATCTGGCATCGCCACTCTTTCACGGCCACACGCAGCGCAAATCCTGATGCCCGCCTCCGGCACCGACAAACCGCGCCAACTGCCGCTCGACCTTGCGCACGAGCCCGGGTTTTCCCGCGACGAATTGATTGTGTCATCGTCCAATCAGGCAGCCGTGGCGCTGATCGACCGCTGGCCGGACTGGAATGCCAGTCTGATGGTGATCGCCGGACCGCCGGGCTCCGGCAAGTCGCATCTCGCATCGATTTGGGCCCACAATGCCCAGGCCCTGGCGATTGATCCGGCCGCGCCTGGAGACTTGGCAAACGCGGTTGAAAGCGGCGCCAACATCCTCATCGATGGGGTTGGCGAACTTCCCCTCGATGAAAACGCGCTGTTCCATCTCATCAACGCCAGCCGCGAAGCAGGCCGTTTTGTGCTGATGACCTCGCGCCGCTGGCCATCGCAATGGCCAATCAAGCTCCCGGACCTGATGTCGCGCATCAAATCCGCGCCGATGGTCGAAATTGCCGAGCCAGATGATGAACTCCTGTCCGGCGTTCTCCTCAAACTCTTTTCCGACCGGCAGATTATCATCGACCCATTGGTCGTGCGCTATCTCGTCAGCCGCATCGAGCGGTCATTGGCAACTGCGCAGGACATCGTTGCGCGTATTGACCGCGCAGCATTGGAAAATCAGGGCCGCATCACCCGCCAGCTTGCAGCTTCGGTGTTGACAGAAATGGATTCTGGCCAGAAGTCGCTGGATTTGTAAGTATCGCCACCTTTCCCGTTGCAGGGCGGTGGCGAAGCGTGTATCCGGAGCGCGGTTTGCTGATTGGCATAACGGAGCGTAGCGCAGCCTGGTAGCGCATCTGGTTTGGGACCAGAGGGTCGGAGGTTCGAATCCTCTCGCTCCGACCAACTTTCAGCAAAGTAAGAAGAACAGGTAGGCACCCATGTCGGCCCGAATCTACAGCCCCGCAAAAACCGCCTCGCAATCCGGCAAAGGCAAGACTGGCCAGTGGCTGATGGATTTCGACCCGGAAACGCCGCGCAAAGTCGAACCGTTGATGGGCTACACGTCTTCTTCTGACATGCTCTCGCAAGTCCGCCTCACATTCGCTTCAAAAGACGAAGCCGTCGCCTATGCCCAGAAAAGCGGCATCGCCTACCGTGTCGAAGAACCGCACGAGCCCAAACGCCGCCGCGTTTCCTACTCCGACAATTTCAAATTCGACCGCAAACAGCCCTGGACG
>JBAVTG010000051.1:0-7728 GCA_049696015.1 Rhizobiaceae bacterium
GATGAAGCCGGATTGACCCAAGTGGATCGGGCGTTCCTCTGGGGCCGCCAGTTTCTCAATCCCTTTGCCTTGCAAGGCTGGACCGAAACATAGGTCCGCCTTTTTTGCTACATTTGCGCCGAGATCAAATCCCCCAGCCGCATCATCTCGCTGACCAGCACATCCAGATCCTCGCGCCTTGTGCGATGGTTGTTGATTGCCGCACGCAGGCAATGTCTTCCATGGATCGTCGTGTCGGTCATGACAGCGGTGCCAGCCTCCTGCATCCGCAGCATGATTTCTGTGTTCAGCGCCCTGTGCGCAGCCTCGTTTGCGCCTGCAATACTGTACCGGAAACAGACGATGTTGATAACGGTCGGGGCCATCAGCTCAAGGCTTGGCTCATGTTCAATCAGGGAAGTCAGATAAGCGCCTTGCGCGATATTCTGGTCAATGAGCCGCCCGAATTTGGCAACGCCCTGCTCCTTCAGCGACATCCAGATTTTCAGCGCCTTGAAGCCGCGCGACAATTCGAATCCATAGTCGAACAGGTACTCGCCAGCGGCGACGCCGCGCGGCTTTTCTTCCAGATATTCGGGATGCAGCGAGAAAGTTCCGTAATGCAGTTTGGAGTCCCGGACCAAGGCGCACCCGGCCTCAAACGGCGCATGCAGCCATTTGTGCGGATCGAGCGCCAGTGAATCTGCAGTTTCGATCCCGTCAACCATGTGGCCATGCAGCGGAGCGATCCGGATCAGAGCGCCAATGCAGCCGTCGATATGGAACCAGATGCCCTCGCGGCGGCACAGGTCGCTAATCGCCTTCAGATCATCAATGGAACCGGTATTGGTGGTGCCGGCCGTGGCAATGACGCAGGCCGGGCGCATCCCTGCCGCGCGGTCTTCGGCAATGGCTCTTTCCAAGGCGGCGATGTCCAACCGGAAATTTTCGTCGGAAGCGACATGGACCAGGGCGCGGCTGCCGAGGCCGAGCGTTTCCATAGCTTTCTGGTGACAACTGTGCACTTGATCAGAAGCATAGAAACGCAGCGGTTGCGGCAGGGCGGTGATGCCTTCCACGCGCACATCCACCCCGGCCATGGCGTTGCGCGCCACGGTCAGCCCAACCATGTTGGCCATAGAGCCTCCGGAAGTCAGTGTGCCGCTGGCGCTGGCCGGGAAGCCCATCATCTGTTTCAGCCAGGCGACCACCTGCCGGTCAAGCTGTGCCGCCGCCGTGTTGCCGCCGCCCAGATTGGAGCCGTCAATTGCGGCCAGAAAATCACCCAGCGCGCCGGTGAAGTTCCCTGCCCCCATGTACCAGCCCCAGAAGCGCGGGTGGATATTGCCCATCGGATAGGGCATGAGGTTGGTCGTGATGTGTGCATACACATCGTCCAGCGGCGTCGGCTGGTCCGGCGCCGGAGTCATATAGGCCTGACGAACATGGAGCGGCATTTCTTGCCAGATGGGCCGGTCGCGCACATGGCTCAAATGCTGAATGGCATCGTCAATGATCCTGTGCGCCAGCGCTCGCGCGGCAGTCCAGTCTTGCGGGTCGAGCGTTTCTTCCGGGATATCGATGACATGGCCAGACATGTTCATTCCCTCCAGACACGGATTGGATCCACACTAGCATAAAATGCCGGGCGCGTCGCCTCCAGAACGGGAATTGCCGCATGGCTGGCGAGGCATGGCGCTTGACGCAAGGCTGCGGCCGCCCTGCCAGCGCCCTCACTCCCGCGGCTCGATCAGCGAGCCTTCGGCAAGCACGTCGTTGGGGTGGACGACGACCGTGTCACCCGGTTTCAGTCCGCCGGACACCTCCGCCACCTCGGCGTTCATATGGCCGATGCTGACGGGTTGCAGCTTCAGCCTGCCGCCATCGACGCGGAACGTGGTCCAGTCATTGCCGGTTCGGAACAAGGCGCTGATCGGCACTTGGATGCATGACGCACAGTCCCAGATCGCCATTTGGGCAAACACACGGAAATTGTGGCCAAGCCTCGGGTCGGCCGCGTCCAGATTGAGCACGGCGTTGACCCGTTGTTCTTCAATGCCGAGCGCGGAAACTTTGGTGAAAGCCGAAGGGTCCACCCGCCGCACGGTGGCGGCAAGCGCGTCGCCGCCGCCCCAATCGACAATCTGCGCTTTTGTGCCCGGCTTGATCCGCACTGCATCAGCGGACAAGAGTTCGACGGCAATTTCGAGATCGGACACGTCGCCAATTTCGGCGATCTTCATGCCCGGCGTTACCGCCTGCTCGCTCTTCACGTCAATCGACAGCACGGTTCCTGAGACCGGCGCAACCAGATTGACGCAGCAATTGGCGGCTTTGGCATCATCCGGACCTGTTTGCAACAGCCGCGCTTCGGCGCTGGCAAGCTCCGCTTGACGCAGTGTTATGGCTGCAAGTGCGGAATCGATTGCCGATCTTTGCATGTCCAGAGTGCTCGAATATTTCTGCAATGCGCTTTCTGAAATGATGCCGCGCTCAGCAAGCCTTGCCGCACGTTTGAACTCATCATCAGCAAGTTTCAGCCCGGATTGTGCCTTTTGCAGATCAATGGTTGCAAGGCCGACGCCGGTTTTGGCTGCGTCCCGCGCCGCCTGCAGTTCGGCTATCGCGCGGGTGTCCAAGAGCGGCGGATCAAGCGGATGGATGGAGGCGACAACCGACTTGCCGCCTTCAACCTTGTCGCCTTCTGTCAGAAGCGAGCGGGACAGGTGCCCGGCTATCGGCGCTGACACCGAATAGATGGCGCGCACGCGCGCGACGCCCTGTTCGCGAATGGAGACCTGCATCGGGCCTTTTGTAACGACAGCAATATCGACCCCTGCCGGTTTCTCGCGCAAGGCGATGTAAAAGCCACCCGCGATCAATGCAGCGAGCGCCAGCAATCCCAGTCGTTTCAGCCAGAGCATGACTTCATTCCCTTGTTTTCAGGACGCTTACCAGATTGAATTCGTTGACGCGGCGCCGGACGATCAAGGCCGACAGGACGGCAACGGCCAGCACCACAAGGCTGGCGACGGCAAATGTGCTGACGTTGATGGCAAAAGGTATGCGGAAAAGATCGCTTTCAAAGCCGGTCACCACCGACCAGGAGAACAAGTAACCGAGCAGCCAGCCGAGCGGCTGCGCCAAAGTGACGATCACCGCCAGTTCGATCAAAAGCACGCTCGACACCTCTGTCTTGGTGAAGCCCAGAACCCTCAAACTTGCCAATTCCCGCGCGTGTTCGGACAGCTGGATGCGGGCGGAATTGTAAACGACGCCGAAGGTGATGATCACTGCCAACCCGACATAGATGGTCATCATCATTCCGATGTTTTCGCCAATCGTCTCCCTGAACTTCTGGCGCGATATGCCTTGCAAGGCGATCGAGCCGATTGCCGGCGCCTGTTTCACCGCTGAGTAGAGCGCGCCAAGTCTGGCGCCGTCGAGCGACACGCGGACACCTGAAATGCGCGGGCCGTTTCCAGCCAACCGGTCCAGCGCATGTGCGTTCATGAAGACCGGCAATCCAACAAAGCTCTCGACAATGCTGGTGACGGTGGCTTTGGCAATGCGATGGTTTTGCGACAGAAGCTCGACCTCGACTTCATCGCCGATACGCAGCTGCAGCAGATTTGCCACGCGGTTTGAAATGAGCAAGCCGTCATCAGGCGCTTGGACGGCGTTGACATCGACGTCCAGCAATGTGGTGAGTTCAGCGTCCCTTGCCGTGGAGGAAATGACGAGCAGGTGCTCACGATGGCCATGGCGCAGCACAACCGGCAGCGTGCGGTATGGTTCGGCGCGCAGCACCCCTGGCAATCTTGCGGCGGCCAGCACGGCCTCCGGCGCGCGGTCATGATCAAATGAAAGTGTCGCATCCTGCCGCTCGGCGCGGAAAAACACGGTGTCGACCATGTAGTCAATCGAGTCGAACGAGAACATCGCCGTCACCAGGATGGCGACCGACATGGATGTGCCAAGTACGGCCAGACCCGAGCGAACAGGCCAGCGCACCAGATGGCGGAAGGCGATGACGGTCAATTGCGAGAAGAATTTGAATGCCTGCGAGCCGCGCCCGAACAGGCGGCGGTAGCGCGGCGGCGCAGGCGGCTGCATTGCAACCGCCGCAGGAAGCGCGACAACACTGGAAATGGCCCTTGCGGCGCCGAGCAGTCCCGCAGCAGCGGTGACGCCGCTTGCAATCACATACAGATCAAAGCCCTGCCGGAATACCAGAAACGGAAACGAGAAGAACCGGCTGTAGAGCGCCGCCATTGCGCGCCCGAGCCAAGTTCCGGCTGCCGCGCCTACGGCAATGCCGACGATGGCAATGGCGAGCGCGAACTTGGCATAATGCCAGGCGATTGCCAGGTCCGGGTAGCCGACGGCCTTCATGAGGCCGATTTGTTCGCGCTCGAGCGTAATCAGGCGTGTCAGAACCATGTTGACGAGGAAGGCTGAGACGAACAGGAAAATTGGCGGGATCACTCTGGACATTGCACTCAGCTGTTGCAGTTCACCGTCGAGGAACTGGTGCGAAATCTGTCCGTCGCGGTCATAGGCGCCTGTCCCGCCGTATGGCTTGAGCAGCGTGTCCAGCGAGTCAATGATGGTGTCCGGGTTTGCGCCGCGCACTGTGCGCAGTGACACGTCATTGAACGCCCCTTCCATATTGAACAGGCCTGCCAGTGCGGACCGGGGCATGAAAAACACGCCGAAGCGCCGCTGGTCCGGCACCATGTCGCCCGGACCGAGCGCGTAGATGTACTCCGGCGTCAAAACAATCCCGGCCACAGTCAGCACCATGTGCTTGCCATTCATGACAGTGCGGAATTTTGTCCCCGGCGCCATGCGGTGCGCTTTGGCAAAAGGTTCAGTCACGGCAATTTCACCCATCCTGCCCGGTTCCGGCATCCGGCCGGTGCGCAGATAGAGGCGATTCACCGATGGTTCGCCGCTGTCAGGGATGGACACGGCAATTGCCGTGCCCGGTTCCTGCATGCCATCGATATCCAGAAGCACCGGCGAGACTATGCGCAGCTCCAAGCCATTGACCCCGGATATCGCTGCTATTTCGTCGTGCAAGCCCAGCGGCGCGCGCACGGCTCCGGCAAAGATGTTGCCGAACCGGTAGCGGTCGTAAAATGCCGCCCGCGTCTCTTCCAGCGAGCGTGATGCGCCAACTGCGATGATGATGGTCGCGACGCCGCAAGCCATCACCAGCGCCACTGCCAGCACCTGCGCCCACATGCGCAGCACATCCCGGTAAAGTTTTCGGTCGAGCATGGCCATCACCAGCTGACCTCGGAAGGTTTGGCGCGGTCCGAATTAACCTCGGCCTGCGCGACCATGCCATCCTTGAAGGTGAACACCCGGTGTGCGATTTGCCGGATTGCGGCATTGTGGGTGATGATCGCCATCGAGGTTTTCAGTTCTTCGTTGATCCGCGCCAGCGCCTCAAGCACCAGTATGCCGGTTTTGGAATCCAGAGCGCCGGTCGGCTCGTCGCACAAGAGCACTTCCGGCCGCTTGGCGATGGCGCGGGCAATGGCGACGCGCTGCTGCTCGCCGCCGGAAAGCTGGGACGGAAAATGACCGACGCGCTCCTTCAGGCCGACCATTTCCAGCGCCTCTTCCGGCTTCATCGGATTGCGCGATATTTCGGTGACCAGCGCGACATTTTCCCAGGCTGTCAGGCTCGGGATGAGGTTGTAAAACTGGAAAACAAAGCCGACATGGTCGCGCCGGTAGCGTGTCAGTTCGCGCTCGGAACAAGCGGTCAGATCCTCGTCGCGAAACATCACCGTCCCCGATGTCGCCTGATCAATCCCGCCCATGATGTTGAGCAGTGTTGATTTGCCGCTGCCCGACGGACCAAGCAGCACCGCCATCTCGCCCTCGAACAGCTCCATGTCCGCGCCGCGCAAAGCCTGCACTTCGATATCGCCGGTGCGGTAGGTCTTGGTTACATTGCGCGCGGTAAAAACGGCGGCGGGCATGGGTATCCTTCCGACATTACTGGATTACCCTAGTCCAAACGGGCCGGACGGCATTGACACGCATCAAGCTGGCCTGTCCGCCATAGGTTCGGCAGCCGCGATGAAACTTTTCGCGTCCGCCAGCAAATCAGACACTTCACTGTCTTCGATGCCGAGCGCTTCAAAATGCGATGCGATGTTTTCCAGATATTCCAGGCTTGTTCCCATAAATCCCCTGCCAGTCGCAACATAGAGGATTTGCTCTTCCCGCGTTATATTCTGCCGGATCACTTCAGCGCCAAGGTTGGCCACAACAGTCAACGCGTCAATATCGCCAAATGGAGTCATAATGCCGGCGAACACCGGCCGGTAGGCATGACCCAACAGTTCGCGCCGCCAGAACACGCCGGATTCATGTTTGACTTGATCTTTGGCGATGCGGAATGCCAGCCCGTCGCAGCCCGCCCCGTCATCAAGCGCGGCCATCAGGCCCGGCGCCTGCGGCGAGCCGCGCGCGCCGAAGGTATCCTTGAGAATGAATTTCCGCGCATGAACCGGCGCCCGTGCGCGCCGCACTTCGGCAAATTTGAATGCTGGATCCCACATCAGAGAACCATAGGCAAAAATCCACAGGTCGCTGTCGAGGCGGTCCGCCAGAAACGCCAGCCGCGCGGCTTCGACCTCATCATCACTATGCCGCCAGCCATCCGGCCTGCCGAGCGACTTCATCCGCGCATCAAGGTCCGACGGTTTGAAATTTCGAAAGAAGGATTTGTCCGGATCGGCGATCAGGCCGCGCAAGGCAGGGTGGTGGACGAAAGGATCCGGGTAAGACTGCAATTGGATTATCCTTGTCGAGGTCAGCGCATAAGAACAGAATCCGGCAATCGTGTCGCTGCCATTGTGCCAAACGGATCTTCCGGCTTTGCTCAATCAGGAAAATTGAACGGCGTGAAAATGCCGATCTCGGAAAGCGGCGGTGATTTTGACAGCGGCAACATCCGGTGTTGCTCAAGCAACATCCGGTATACATTGCGGATGTCGGCTTTCAAATCATGGTGCAGCACAAAATTGATGCGCCGCTCGGCAAGGAGCGCACGGTTGTCGGCATCCAGATCATGGGCGACGAAGGCGCGGCACGTTCTGTTGGCCTGGCTGAAAGCGTCCAGCAGCGAGCGGTTGGCCCCGCCTGCGGAGTAAATGGCGCAAACGTCCTGATGTCCCGCCAGTGCAGCGCTTGCCAATCTGCCGGTCTGCTCGTCGCGGCCAAAGCCCTCGGAAATTTCCACCATCGTCAGCCTCGGGTATTCTTGCCCAAGCGCATCACGGAATCCGGCCACACGCTCTTCCTCGCCGCGGAATTGGGTGGAGGACAGCGTGACCAAAACACGGCCGCCTTCATTGCCCAAAGCCAAATTCACCAGATATGCAGCTGTCCTGCCTGCGGCGCGGTTGTCCATTCCGGCATAGGCCAAGCGGCTGGAGCCGGGCAGGTCGGTGACCAAAGTGAAGACCGGAATGTCTATTGCCGCAAGCCGCTCAACTGCGGCTTTGATTTCCTTTACATCAGGCGCCTTGATCACGACACCGTCGCTGCCGCGCAGGCGGATCCGGTCCAGTTGGGCCGCGAACGCGTGATGGTCCATGCGTTCGGCAAACTGAAAACGCTGGCGGAACATCGATGGATAAAAAACCCCGGCCTCGCTCTCAAAGGCAGCGCGGACTTCGCTTGTAAACCGCTCAGGCGCTTCCATCACCACGTCGATGACGA
>JBAVTG010000052.1:0-7855 GCA_049696015.1 Rhizobiaceae bacterium
GGCGCCCGCGCTGCTGACGCAGTTGTCGCCGAGCCGGAAGCTGTCGAATACGTCCGCGTTTGCGACGCATACGGCGCTGGCTTCTTCTACATCCCGGGCACCGAAACCTGCCTGAAAATCGGCGGTTACGTCCGTTACCAGATCGACTTCGCCGAAGGCGATGACGGCTGGCGCAAGACCTCCAAGGCGATGCTGAATGTTACAGCGTCTTCGGACACGGAACTCGGCACCCTGACCTCCTACATTGAAATGACGGCTACCCGTACTTTCTCGGGCGATCCCTTTAATGGTTTTGGTCTTGACCATGCCTGGATTTCGCTCGGCGGCCTCAAGATGGGCTACTCCGACACACTGTTCGACGGAGACATCAACGGCGAGTTCGACTCGTTCGGCGGCGCTGGCGTTAACTTCATCTCCTACACCTTCTCCGGCGGCAATGGCTTCTCGGCCTCCTTGTCCCTCGAAGAAGCTGACCGCAATGTCGACTACATGCCGAATGTTGTTGGCAAACTTGCTTATGCAGCCGGTTCCTTCGACGCGAGAGCATGGCTTGCTTACGACGCCACTTGGGAAACCTTCCATGCCAAGGCAATCGTCGGCTTCAAGGCTTCCGATATGATCACTTTGCAGGTTGGCGGCACCTACAACGAAGATCCGAACCCGGATTTCCTGAACCCGTCCATCTATTCGAACGGCTATGAATGGTCGCTCGGCGGTTCGGTCAAGGCTCAGATCAACGAGAAGCTGGCTCTCACCGTTGGTGGCCAGTACTTCATCAACGACATCCGTGACAACCTATTGATCGCTGACGTTTACCAGGGCGATGACTGGGCAATCGGCGCTGTTGTCGATTACACGGTTGTTCCGGGCTTCACCACCAAGCTTGCAGTCAACTATCGTGACGGCGACTCCTACGTCGACGGCTCGTTCGATGGCTTCCTGCGCTTCGAGCGCTCGTTCTAAGTCTTTCCAACTTCGGTTGGTTTGAAGCAAAACCCGGCAGGCGACTGCCGGGTTTTGTGTTTTCAGATTCCTGTATCAACAGTTTTTTGCCAGTGCTTGGCCGGTGATTCCATGCCAAAGGCAAACCTCGCTTGATTTCCGGCCTGCCAACCGATTGTATCCTCTAAGTTGCGTGAAGACGCTTTAGAGGGAATCATATGTGCAATTGGACGAAGTGGTTTTGGCCAGGTCTGGTGACGACCGCGCTGCTGACCGCATTGACCGGCTGGTTTTTGGCCGGGAAAGTGCATCAAGACCTCGGATTGAGGGCGTCCGATCAACTCAAAGCCGGCCAACCATGGGCGAAGATTGCCTTCTCGGGTCGCGATGGTGTTGTGACAGGCATTGCCGAGAACGAAATTCAGCAACGCGAAGCGGCATCAATCGCCAAATCAACCTATGGCGTGCGTGTGGTGGACAACCGCACAACATTGCCGCCCAAAGCGGATCCATTCGTCATTTCGCTCATCAAGGCGGGCGAAGGCATCAGGCTCAAGGGCAATTACACCTCGACTGAAAGCCGCATTGCGCTGGTTGGGGCGCTTGAAGAAGCCATGCCGGGCATTGCGATCAAGGATGAATTGACCCTCGCCTCCGGCAAGCCGGATGGATTTGACGGATTGGCAAGCTTTGGCATCTCCCAGCTGGCCGATCTTGGCACGGGCGAGGTTACCCTTTCCAACCTCGACTATTCGATCAAGGGCGAACCGGTAAATCTCGATGTCTATGGCAAGCTTACAGCCGCCACGGCCGGGTTGCCTTCGGGCGGAGTCCTGAAGCTTGCCGATATAGCGCTGCCAGCGCTTGGAAAACCTTACGAAGTTTCAAGCACTTATGATGGCGGCGGCGTAACGCTTGAAGGCTATGCGCCCTCCAATGAAGCCAAAGCTGCCATTGAAGCGAAAGCCAAGGAACTGTTCCCTGGCAAGTCGGTCAACAATCAGCTGAAACTCGCAAGCGGCGCGCCCGATGGCTATGTCGATTGGGTTGGCTTTGGCCTTGGCCAGATTGCCGCTCTCAAGGAAGGCTCGTTTTCAATCACCGGCGCAGACTATGCCGTAAAGGGCACGCCGGCAGATGCGGCAACATTCGACGCGGCGATGGTTGCCGCCAAAGGCGCTTTGCCTTCGGGCATGAAGCTTGCAGCTGCCGATTTTGTGCCGCCTCCGCCGCCGCCGCCGGCCGAGCCGGAGCCAGCGCCTGCGCCCGAACCGGCGAAACCCTATGTCTGGACTGCGGCCAATAGCGCCAACGGCGTCAAACTCGAAGGCAGCGTGCCCACTCAGGCCGATATTGATGCGCTCACAGCCCTTGCAAAGGCCCGCTTTGTAAAATCGGACGTGACTGCGGCACAAATCGTCCGGGCCGATGCGCCTGACGGCGTGGCTGCTGTGCAATCCGGCATGTTGAAGGCGCTGACCTATCTTTCGGATGGCGCTGCATCGATCGCTGACAAAGACATAAAGCTGACAGGGACGGCGCCATCGCAAAATGTCGCCGATCTGGTTGCGGCCAAAGCCAGGTCTGTTGTGCCCGAAGGTTACAAGCTGACCACGGAAATCAAAGTGGCAGAGCCCGAAGTGATGGCCGCGATGGTGAAAGCCGAACCCTACATCTGGGGCGCGGAATCGAACGCAAGCAGCATCAAGCTTGATGGCTCTGTCTTGAGCGGCGATGTTGGCAAGTCATTGATAGAAAAGCTCAATTCAGTCTATTCCAAAGGCGTGATCGTCAATGCCATGGCCCCGCGCAGTCCCTCGCCAGCCGGGTTTGCCGCCGCGCAAGCCTCATTGCTGCAAGGCTTGGCCGCGCTGAATGAAGGCAAGGCAACACTCAATGACAATGCCGCATCGCTTACGGGCGTTGCTGCAACTGACGATGTCAAATCCTCGGTAGTCAAGTCTGTCGCCGAAGCAATGCCAGACGGCTATGAACTTGCATCTGAGATTTCTGTAGTCCCGCCACCGCCGCCGCCGCCTGCACCTGAGCCAGCGCCCGCGCCCGAGCCAACGCCAGCGCCTGAACCTGTTCAGGAACCTGAACCGGCTCCGGCGCCCGTTCCAGATCCGAATGCCTGTATTGCCGAAATCGCGGGCATCCTCTCGCAAGGTCAGATCAACTTCCAAGTCTCCAAAGCGATCATTCGCGATGATTCGAAAGAAACATTGGTCAGCATTGCCGATGCCCTGAAGAGTTGCCCGGCTGCGAAGGTCGAAATCGGCGGACACACCGATTCGGATGGCAACGAGGTGAACAACCAGTCGCTCTCCGAAGCGCGCGCCAATGCTGTGCGTGATGCGCTGACTTCAGCTGGATTGGATGGTGCAAACATAACTGCGAAGGGCTACGGTGAAAGCGAACCGATTGCCAGCAATGATAGCCGGGAAAATAAAGCCAAGAACCGTCGGATTGAATTCCGGCTTGTTCAGTAAAGGATTGAAATCATGATGTATTTGGCTGGGAAAATCTGGATCCCGCTGCTTCTTGCCCTTCTGCTCGGCATCTATGTCGGCTGGACCACCGCGACGAAAAAAGGCTGAGGAGTAAACCCATGCCCATGTTCCTCATTCAGTCGGCGATCCTGATCGCCATCGCCTTTGTCATTGGCTGCATCATCGGATGCCTTTTTAAACGCATGTTCGCGTCCGAGGAAGTCTCTGTTCCTGTGGCTGCGGCTTCCGTTGCAACTGCTGCAGTTGCGGCGGCGCCGATGTTCGAACCTGAGCCAGCGCCGGCCAAAGCTCCCGAGCCTGAGCCACAACCAGTGGCAGTGATGGCGCCGGTGGTCAGGACGAAGCCGAAGCCGAAAGCAAAGGCAGCGCCCAAGCCGAAGGCTGTTGCCGCGCCTGCCAGGCCGGATGATCTCAAGCTGATTGTCGGGATTGGCCCGGTCAACGAGCGCAAGCTCAATGCAGTTGGCGTGAGCCGTTTTGCCCAAATCGCGTCCTGGACACCCAAGGATGAAGCCGCCTATGGCGAAAGGCTTGAATTTCCGGGCCGCATCGAGCGCGAGGAATGGGTGCGTCAGGCCAGGAAATTGGCAGATGGCGGCACCTCGGAAGACAAGGGCGAATTGGCCCGCCGATCCGGCGCAGCAAAGCCTGCGAGCCTGAAAGGGGCCGCTGCCGTTAAATCTGCCAAGCCTGCGGCCGCCAAACCTGCAGCCATCAAGCTTGCAGCCGTCAAGCCTGCAGCCGCCAAACCCGCAGCTGCCAAGCCTGCAGCGGCCAAGCCTGCAGCCGTCAAGCCTGCAGCGGCCAAGCCCGCAGCCGTCAAGACGGCGGCGGCAAAACCGGTCGCGGCCAAGGCATCTGCTGCCAAAGCGGCGCCAGCCAAGGCCCCCGTTGCAAATCCTGCGGCCACGAAAGCGGCAGTTGCCAAGATGCCGGCCAAAACTGCGCCGGCAAAACCAGCTCCGGCCAAAAAACCGATGGCTGTCAAACTCGCCAGACCGGTCGGCGGCAAGCCGGACAATCTGACCCTGATCAACGGTATCGGCAATGTCATCGAAAAGAAGCTGCATGCCATGGGCGTCTATCATTTCGAGCAGATCGCCAACTGGTCCAAGGCGCAGGCCGAGGATTTCTCCAAGGCAATCGGTTTCCCGGGCCGGGCCGAACGCGAAGGCTGGATGAAGGAAGCCGCCGTATTCATGAAGGGCGGAACGACGGACCATGCCCGCAAGGTGGAGGCCGGCGCCATACCCTCAAGCCGCAAATCGACTGCCGCCGAAAAAGGCAAATCAAAGAAATAACAATAGTATCAACATGTTGGAGAGGGCCGGCTTCCGGCCCTTTCTCTTTTCAGCCCTTCAATGCTTTGCTGAAGAATGCTGCGATCTGTTCCGGCAGGTTGCCTGTATCCAGATGCGGCGCGTGGCCTTGCCCTTGCACGGGCACCAGCTCAGCGCCCGGGTGGCGCGCGCCCATTTCCGTGAATGTCTTGTCCGACAGCAGCCGCGAGTTCTCGCCGCGAATGGCCATGAGCGGTATTTGGCCAAACCCGGCAAACTGCGGCCACAGGGCGGGCAGGGGCGCATCGGGCGTGATTGCATTCAGGGTTTCGGCGATTCGCGGATCATAGTCGGCAACAATTGTGCCTTTTTCATCCTGCCGGTAGATGGCCCGGGCATGGCGCATCCAGTCGTCATCGGAAAGCGCCGGAAACATTTTGCCATGAACGCTCTTTTGCACCGCCGCCGCGTCGTCCCACGACGTCGGTTTCGGCGCGTTTTGCAAATAGCGCCGGATCAGGAGCAGCCCGTCAGGTTCAATTACCGGGCCGATATCATTGAGCACGACAGCCTTCAGCACCGTTGGCCGCATGCCGGTAAGCATGTGCAGGATCAGGCCGCCGCGTGACGTGCCGATAAAGCCGGCATGGGAAATACCGAGCGTCGCAAGGCCGGACAGCACATCCTCCGCTTCGGTGATGATGTTGTATTCGCTAATCTCGCGGGCAGGCTCGGACTGGCCGCGCCCGCGCGAGTCAAAGGCGATGACCCGAAAACCCTGCTGCGCCAGTTGCTCGGACAACCCGTGGAAATCGCGGGCATTGCGCGTCATTCCGGCAAGGCAAACAATAACCGGTAGGCACCGATCTGTCCCATATACGCGCGCAGAAAGGCTCAACCCGTCCGCTGACGTGAAGCGATGCTCCAAAAACCTGTCTGTCACCCGCGCCGCCCGTAAATGAGATCACTTTCAATCGACATTGTGCCGCCCAGACGCGCCTTGTAAACCTGATAGTTCTCCATGATGCGCTGAACATAGTTGCGCGTTTCCGTAAATGGAATGCGCTCAATCCAGTCGACCACGAATTCAATGTCCTTGCCGCGCGGGTCGCCATATTTGGCAATCCACTCTTTCGAGCGGCGGGGGCCCGCATTGTAACCGGCGAAGGTGAGAATGTAGGAGCCGTCAAACCGGTCGATCTGCTCGCCAAGAAAATGCGCGCCAAGCGTTGCATTGTAGGCTGCGTCGTTTGTCAGGCGGCTCTTCTCATAGGTCATGCCGTTGCGTCCGGCAATTTCCCGGGCAGTCTCCGGCATCAATTGTAAAAGGCCGAGCGCCCCGACCTTGGACACCGCACCGCTGTTGAACTCGCTCTCCTGGCGGGCAATCGCATAGGCCAGCGCCTTGCCGGAACCGGCAATATTGGCGCTTTCCGGGATGGCCCCGAGCGGATGCGAGAGGGCGCCAACGTCCAGCCCGCGCCCGGCAGCGATTTTGCCGACTTTCAGCGCAGTGAAATGATCGTTGGCACGGTCGGCCTCTGCAGCAAGCAGCGCCAGTTCGCCAACGCTTTGCAGCTCTTCCGAGAGCATGAAAAAGAGTGTGCGTGCCCGCGTGCCGTGCCCTGCCGCTTCAAGCCTTCGAATGGCCGCAACGGCCTCGCGTCCTTCAAAACGGGTACGGTCTTGTGCGGAAGGTTCGGGCTCAGGTATTTCAAGCGCTGCCGCGCCGATCTTCGCCGCCGCCAGCTGGCCATAGAAGTTGGTGCCGAAATGCGCCGCTTTGCGATACGCGTCACTCGGGTCGCCGCCCGCTGCCTGCTGCGCCCGGCCGAGCCAATAATAGCCGCGCGAGGCCGATTGTGGTTTGGAAGATGCGTCCAGCAGCCTGCGGAAATGGGTCGCCGCCAGCTTCGGATCATTCAACGCCCGCAGTGCGATCCAGCCGGCATGAAACTCGGCCTCGGCGGCGTCAGCGGAATGCGCCTCAGAGGCGTGCATGGCAGCTGTATCATAGGCAAGCCGCGGCGCACCGCCGTCAACCAGATTGCGCGCCAGAATCCGCCGCTCGGTCCACCATGCGTCGGGGTTTATCAGGCTGGCCACATCTTTGGGCGCTAAAGCCATCACTGCGGCGGCATCTTTCCAGTTTTTCGTCTTGCGCAGCCACATGGCTTTGGCGAACAGAAAACCGGCAGACTTTTGTTGTGCAGCTGGCACGGCCTTCAAAAAGTCTGCCGTTTTCGCATCGCCGCCAAGAGCGCCGGACCAGGCCTTGAACAGCGCCTCGGCGCCCGCCAAAGCGGCCATACGGCTGGCAGGGCCTTTTCGCTCATTATAAAGCATGGTTGCCATGCGCACATAATGGTCTTCCGGGACAAGCAACGCAGCAAACTCGGTGAGGATGGTCCGTTCGTCCACCTCGTCCATTACCGCCGTCCGCCACAGCGGCACAAGCGCCGCCTTGGCGGCATTTGCATTCCCTGCAGCTAAATGGGCCCGCGCCAAGATGGCCGCGCCTTGAAATGTCTGCGGCGAGGAGTCGCCAAACGCTGCAATCACCAGCTGCGGGGCAGGGTTCTCGCGGTAAAGCGCCCGCTCTGAGTTGCGCCGCAACGCCGCCAAACCCGGCCAGCCGGGAAGATCAGCCGCCGCCTTGGCAATCTCGGATGAAGGAACGGATTTGTCGCCGGACAGTGCAATGGCCCATTGCAGGATATGACGGTCGAGCGAACCGTCCGGCATCGAGTCGCGGATCGCGCGCGCATTGATGAGATCATCCGCCTTCAATGCGTCCAGACCGGCTTTCAAGACCGGCAGCAATCCGGCAGGTCTTGTGGCAACAGGCACTGCGGCAGGAATGGCGGCGGTCTGCATCGGGTCTGTCTTGACCGCGCCGAACTGCACGGCTGGCACAAGCATGCCTGCCAGCAACATCGCAATGGTAAGACGCCTGGTCATGCCCGCAACCTGTTGAAACAGTTCAAGATCATAACCCTATATGGGTGCAGTGAACGCAAAGTTAAACAAAGGGTTACCGCTATGCGCACAGTGCGCACCGCGGCGCTCGCAGGCAGGCTTGCCCCGTGAACGCGGCAAGACTATGGTGCGCCGCTTTCA
>JBAVTG010000053.1:0-9848 GCA_049696015.1 Rhizobiaceae bacterium
CGCAGCCCGCACCTTCGACGCACTCATCGAAGCCATCGGGGATATCTGCAATCTATACGAACCAACCGAATGCCAGAACTACTTCAAGGCAACTGGATATGGATCAGATTAATGGCGCGACGCTCTAATGACAATATGGCGATTGGCGCTTATCGCGCGATGCAGGAGCTCGGCCTGCGTATTCCTGATGATATTGCGATTGCGAGTTTCAACGATATCCCCGTTGCGCAGTTCCTCAATCCCCCTCTTTCGACGATAAGAATTCCGTCCGAACTGATCGGCGAGACGGCGGTGGATCTTCTGCTCGAACAATTTGCCGGTCGGGAACTCTCCAAGCGGGTCATCCTTTCCACCGAACAAATTTGGCGTGCCAGCAGCCGTTCTCCCCGCTGATATCGCTAAAAATCGTTTCCTATCAACGGTCTCTCATTTTTCTAGTAAATATTTACTAAATAATCTTGCGCGTTGGCGAAAATTGAGAAATACTTCGAAAGCAGGCAGTGGGAGCTGCCTTGAAAACAAGTTTTCTGGGAAGAAAATATGAAGCTTACACGCAATAACTATGTCTCATGTTTGGTTGGTCTGGCACTCTCCAGCGCCAGCTTTATCGCCGTTGGTGCGGCCTCGGCTAAAGAAGTCACTATTTGGTGCTGGGACCCGAATTTCAATGTCGCAATCATGAAGGAAGCCGGTTCGCGCTATACCAAGACGCATCCGGACGTCACGTTCAACATTGTCGATTTCGCCAAACTGGACGTTGAGCAGAAGCTGCAAACGTCGCTATCATCCGGCACAACCGATGCTCTGCCGGACATCGTTCTTATTGAAGATTACGGCGCACAGAAATATCTTCAGTCATTCCCGGGCGCATTTGCTGACATGACCAGTGCGGTCGATTATTCGGGCTTTGCGCCCTACAAAGTCAACCTGATGACGGTTGACGGCAAAGTCTATGGCATGCCGTTCGATTCCGGCGTTACGGGCATGTATTATCGCAAGGACTATATCGAACAGGCCGGTTTCAAAGCCGAAGACATGCAGAATATCACTTGGGATAAGTTCATTGAAATCGGCAAGGCTGTTGAAGCCAAGACCGGCAAGAAGATGATTGGGCTTGACGCCAATGATGCCGGTTTCCTGCGCATTCTTATGCAGTCCGCTGGTGGGTGGTATTTTGACAAGGACGGCAAGCCGAGCATTGAGGGCAATCCCGCTTTGAAGGCCGCGCTTGAGACCGAGCAAAAGATCTTGACCTCGGGCGTTTTCAAACCGACTGCCGGTTGGAATGAATGGGTCGCATCCTTTACGTCCGGCGAAGTCGCCACGGTAACGACCGGCGTTTGGATCACGGGCACTGTTAAGGCGCAGGCTGACCAGTCAGGCAAATGGGGCGTTGCTCCAACGCCGCGCCTCAATATTGAAGGTGCCCTGAACGCTTCCAACCTCGGTGGCTCCTCGTGGTATGTCTTGGAAAGCTCCGCTGAAAAAGCCGAAGCAGTGGATTTCCTCAACGAGATCTACGGCAAGGATGTCGACTTCTATCAGAAAATCCTGCAAGACCGCGGCGCGGTTGGTTCGCTGATGGCGGCCCGGACGGGCGCGGCTTACACCACACCAGATCCATATTTTGGCGGTGAGCCGGTTTGGCAGAACTTCTCCGATTGGCTGGCCAAGGTTCCATCCGTGAACTACGGCATCTTCACCAACGAAGTTGATGCGGCTGTGATGGCACAGCTTCCAGGGCTTGCTTCAGGCACATCGGTTGACGATGCGCTGAAGGCAATTGATGCTCAGGTTAAGACCCAGCTTCAATAATCTCAACTCCTCGGGCAGGTCTGTCTCCGACCTGCCCCCTCCCGGGGTCTGCGGCAATCTTGCCGCGGGCTCTGGAAAGAACTGATTTGTTTCGGGGGAAATTATGGCCATCACGCGTTCGGGCGGCTTGCGTCGGTACTATGACTTGAATGGCTGGCTGTTCACCGCCCCGGCCTTGACGCTCATCGCGCTCTTCATGATTTATCCCATCGCCTATTCGCTCTGGATGTCGCTTCATTCCGGACGCGGCATGATGATGACATTTGCCGGCTTCGGAAACATCATCCGGCTTTGGAATGACCCGGTTTTCATTCGGGCGCTCACCAACACATTTATCTTTTTCGTTGTTCAAGTACCCATCATGATTACGCTGGCACTCATCATGGCGGCGGCGCTGAACAATCCCAAACTCAAATTTCGCGGACTGTTTCGTACAGCGATTTTTCTACCCTGTGTCACCTCGCTCGTCGCTTACTCAGTCTTGTTCAAAAGCATGTTCGCGACCGATGGCGTGGTGAATTCAACGTTGGAGGCAATTGGCCTTATCTCTACGCCCCTGCCATGGTTCACAGATCCGTTTTGGGCCAAAACCCTCATTATCATTGCGATCACTTGGCGATGGACCGGCTACAATATGATTTTCTATCTCTCCGCCATGCAGAACATCGACAAATCGATTTATGAAGTGGCGCGCGTTGATGGCATTTCGGCCCGTGGACAGCTGCTTTATCTGACCATCCCGATGCTCAAGCCGGTGATTTTGTTCACAACGGTAACCTCGACAATCGGCACATTGCAGTTGTTCGATGAGGTGGCCAATATTCCGAGCACGCCCGGTGCGCCGGCGGATTCGACGCTGACCCTGTCGCTGTACATTTACAATTTGACCTTCAAATTCATGCCGAGCTTTGGCTACGCGGCGACGATTTCCTATGTCATCGTCGTGCTCGTCGCGATCCTCGCGTTCCTGCAATTCTATGTGGCACGGGAGCGCGATTGATGGGCAATTTTTCCTCCGTGTTCCGCTCGACCGGCACTTATCTTTTTCTTGGTGTCATGAGCTTTCTATCGATCTTCCCGTTCTTCTGGATGATTATCGGATCAACCAATACTTCAATTGACATCATCAAGGGCAAGGTCACCTTCGGTGCCGCTTTGGCGACCAATGTCGCGACGTTTTTCACACTGGTGAACGCACCGCTGATCTTTTGGAACACAACGAAACTTGCATTGTTGAGTACGTTCCTGACGCTCACCGTTTCTTCGATTGCTGGCTACGGCTTTGAGATGTTCAAGTCGCGGGCGCGGGAACGTGTGTACAGTCTCATGCTCTTGACGCTGTTTGTACCGTTTGCCGCACTGATGATTCCGCTCTTCATCATGATGGGCAAGGCGGGCATTATTAATACCCATACCGCTGTGCTGCTGCCGTCCGTGGCGACAGCATTCATCATCTTCTATTTCCGCCAAAGCACCAAAGCCTTCCCTTCAGAACTGCGCGATGCGGCCAAGGTTGACGGGTTGAAGGAATGGCAAATTTTCCTTTTCATCTATGTGCCGGTGATGCGCTCGACCTATGCCGCGGCGTTCATCATTGTCTTCATGGCAAGCTGGAACAATTACCTCTGGCCGCTGATTGTTTTGCAATCCAACGAGACCAAAACCATCACGCTTGTCGTCTCCTCACTCGCCTCTGCCTATTACCCCGATTTCGGCGTGGTGATGGTTGGAACGGTGCTGGCGACGGTGCCGACACTTCTCGTGTTTTTCGCCATGCAACGCCAGTTCGTCCAAGGCATGCTCGGCTCGGTTAAGTAGGAATTAGAATGCGCGTTGTTTCGAATTTCAATCAAGCTTGGACGTTTCACGAAGGGTTTTCGGAAGCGCTTGCGAAGGCGTTTCGTTCCGGCCAGAGCGTGACCTTGCCACACAATGCGGTGGACCTGCCGTTCAATTATTTCGACGAAACCTCATACCAACGCGCCTTCACTTACCAGAGGATCATCGCTTGGGAGCCGGAGTTTGAAGGCAAGGAAGTCTCTTTGGTTTTCGATGGCGCGATGGCGGATGCGGTCGTCTATCTCAACGGCAAGGAAGTCGTTGCCCATAAGGACGGCTATACGCCGTTCACGGCGCGGCTGACCGGTTTGCTCGTCGAAGGTGATAATCTCATCTCGGTCAAAATCGATGGCAGTGAAAATCCTGAAATTCCGCCCTTCGGCGGACGCATTGATTATCTCACTTATGCGGGCATTTATCGCGATGTTTGGCTGAAGGTGACGGATGCGACTTCCATCGGAAATTTGAAGATTGAGACCGGCGATGTGCTCACGGATTTAAAGTCGGTGTCGGTGCGCTGCGATCTCGGCAATCCGCAGGGCTTGGCATTTTCTGGCACGCTTACTGTTCAATTGAAGGACAGTAGCGGTGTCGTGATTGGTGAAGTGTCGGCAGATGCGGTTGGTGACGGCGTCACCCTTCATTTGCGCAATCTCAAAAGCATTGCGCTCTGGGATTTGGACAAGCCGACGCTCTACGAAATTACGGCCACTCTCAATACTGACAAAGGTTCGGATTCTCTGTCCTCGCATTTCGGTTTCCGTACCGCTGAGTTCACGGTTGACGGGTTTTTGCTGAATGGCAAGCCGCTCAAAATCCGGGGCCTCAACCGGCACCAAGCTTTTCCTTATGTTGGTTACGCCATGGGTCGCTCGGCGCAGGAGCGGGATGTGGAGCTTTTGAAATATACGCTGAAATGCAATTTGGCGCGCACTTCGCATTATCCGCAATCCAAGTATTTTCTCGATCATTGCGACCGCATTGGGCTCCTCGTATTTGAGGAAATTCCGGGCTGGCAGCATATTGGCGGTGATGTCTGGAAGCAGGAAAGCATCCAAAATGTGCGCCGTATGATCGAGCGTGATTGGAACCATCCGTCGATTATTATCTGGGGCGTGCGGATCAATGAATCGCAGGATTCACATGATTTTTATCTCGAGACCAACCGCCTTGCGCATGAACTCGACACGACGCGCCAGACCGGCGGTGTGCGCTATATTACCGACAGCGAGTTCCTCGAAGACGTTTACACGATGAATGATTTCATCCTCGGCAATGATGAATTGCCTGGCAATAACCGTGCGCGTCTACCGCTGCGCGACCAGCTGGAAAACACCGGCCTGAAGCGCAAGGTACCCTATATAGTCACCGAGTTTGGCGGGCACATGTATCCGACCAAGCGGCACGATCAGGAGCAGCGCCAAGCCGAGCATGTGACGCGCTATTTGCAGGTGCTGAATGCCAGTTATGGCGATGCGAACAGTGGCGGCAGCATCGGTTGGTGTATGTTCGACTATAATACACACAAGGATTTCGGTTCGGGCGATCGCATCTGTCATCATGGCGTGATGGATACATTTCGCGAACCAAAATTTGCGGCCTATGTCTATATGAGCCAATGCGATCCCGGCGATGAAATCATCATGAAGCCGGTGACCTTCTGGGCGCGGGGCGAGCGCAATATAGGCGGCGTCTTGCCGCTGATTATTCTCACCAATTGCGATGAAGTTGAGATCGCCTATGGCGATGGCAGCATTACGAAACGCATTGGCCCCGACTGGGAAAACTATCCGCATCTGCCGCATGCGCCGGTCGTGTTGGATCACCGGCATTTCTCGGCGGACGAACTTGGTCTTTGGGGCATGCAATGGGAAGGCGTGAGGTTCACGGGCTTTGTCGATGGCAAGCCGGTGAAGACACTGAACATGGTCGCTGATCCGGTGCCGACGGTGTTGCAAGTGGAGCCGGATGCACTGACGCTCAAGGCTTCGGAAAAAGATGCGGTGCGCGTCATTGTTCGGGCGCTGGATCAGGCGGGGTCGATCCTGCCGTTCCTTGATGAACCAGTGACCATTCAGGTGCAAGGACCTGCCAAACTGCTGGGACCAAATGTCGTGACATTGACAGGCGGAACGACAGGATTCTGGCTCGAGTCCACGGGCGGCAAAGGTGATGTGACGGTTGATGTCTTGTCGCCCCGCTTTTCTGCCCAGCGCTTTATTGTGAAGGCCGCATGATGATGGGCACATCCAAAAATTTCAGATGGGGGATTTCATGAGCGACCTGAACCTGCGCGATGTGCGCAAATCCTATGGCAATTTGGAAATCATCAAAGGTGTCAGTCTCGATATCAAATCCGGAGAGTTTGTCGTCTTTGTCGGCCCGTCCGGCTGCGGCAAGTCCACATTGCTTCGGATGATTGCTGGCCTCGAAGACATTACGTCCGGCCAGCTCGACATCGGCGGCACTGTGATGAACGATGTTGATCCGTCGAAGCGCGGCATTGCGATGGTGTTTCAATCCTACGCGCTCTATCCGCATATGACTGTTCGCGAGAATATGGGTTTTGCGTTGCGCTTTGCGGGTATGCCGAAGGACGAAGTGGCGCGGCAAGTTGATGAGGCAGCGCGGATCCTTGAACTTGGACCATTGATGGACCGCAAGCCGAAGCAACTTTCCGGCGGCCAACGTCAGCGCGTTGCCATTGGCCGCGCCATTGTGCGTCACCCGCAAGTGTTCCTGTTTGACGAGCCGCTCTCAAACTTGGATGCCGAATTACGTGTTCATATGCGCATCGAGATCGCCAAGCTGCACAAGACGCTTGGCACAACGATTGTCTATGTGACGCATGACCAGGTTGAAGCCATGACCTTGGCCGATAAGATCGTCGTGCTGCGGGCCGGCGTCGTTGAGCAAGTTGGTTCACCGCTGGAACTGTATGACAACCCTGCTAATCTCTTCGTAGCCGGCTTTATCGGTTCGCCGAAGATGAACTTCTTCAAGGGCTTGGTTGAGAGTGGGTCGAATGTCCGCTTGCCGGAGTATGGCGACACGATCATTCCAGTTGCTGTAAAAAATGGCGGCCTCACCAAGGGTGCCGCTATCACCGTTGGGGTTCGCCCTGAGCATTTCAACACAACCGGCGCAGCGTGCCTCAGCATGACCATCGACATGCTGGAGCATTTGGGCGGCGAGACCTTTGCCTATGCCCGCTCCGGCACGGGCGATCTCGTCATTGTCGAAACCAAAAATGGTCGTGAACTGAAGTCGGGCCAAAGTCTTGAAGCGCGGTTTGATCCCGCTTCCGCGCTGCTGTTCGATGAACAGGGCCAACGTATTTATTGATCGGAGAATTCATAATGGCTGAGGCACAAAAAGTTCGCTGGGGCATTCTTGGGCCCGGCGGAATCGCGAAAGATTTTTTTGCGGGCGTCAAAGATTCAAAGACTGGAACACTTGTTGCCATAGGCACGCGAAACCCCGCCAAGCCGGGTCTGGCTGAAGATTTTGCCGGTGCACGGATATTGAATGGCTATGAAGCGTTGATCGCTGATCCAGAGGTCGATGCGATCTATATCGCGATCCCGCATCCCGGCCACGCCGAATGGGCGATCAAGGCGGCGCAGGGCGGAAAACATGTGCTGTGCGAAAAGCCAATGAGCCTTACCGCACCTGAAGCCGATGCGATGATTCATGCGGCCAGTATTGCCGGAACGTTTTTGGGCGAAGCCTATATGTACCGGCTGCATCCGATTGTCGCCAAGCTGATTGAGTTGTTGAAATCAGGCATCATTGGTGATGTGCGGATGATTAAATCCAGTTTCGGATTTGCCATGCCCAGCGTGATGCCGGAGCATCGGCTATATTCAAGCGCTCTGGCGGGCGGCGGCATTTTGGATGTTGGCGGCTATCCGCTGTCCATGGTGCGACTTGTTGCGGGAGTGAATTCTCCTTCGGGCTTTTTGGACCCGGACAAGATTTCGGGTGTTGGCCACATTGGCGAAACCGGAGTGGACGAATGGGCGTCTGCGGTTTTGCATTTTCCAAACGGGATCGTGGCAGAAGTGTCCTGTTCGGTCTCGGTCAATCAGGAAAACGTGCTGCGTATCCACGGCACCAAGGGGCGTATTGAGCTCAATGATTTCTGGTTCGCCGGCGTCGGTAAGACAGGCGGCACAGGGACGATCCGTGTCTTTGACAAGTCGGGTGCTAAGACAGATGTCACGGTGAGCGAAGCCAAGCATCTTTATAGTTTTGAGGCGGATGCGGTCGCGGCGGCTATTGGTACGGGAAAACAAGAGTTTAGTATTCCCGGCATGTCATGGGCCGATTCTCTCGGCAATTTGAAAGCCATGGACAAGTGGCGGGCGGATATTGGCTTGGTGCTGGAGCCAGAAATTCCCGCGAACCGCACCCTTACGATTGGTGGCAACGCGCTTAAGGTGCAGAAAATTCAGGTGCCACGCGGGCATATCAAGGGTCTTGCGAAAGAGACGTCCCTCGTTGCTTTGGGCTCAGAAGGGCTTGGTTCGTATTCGGCGGCGGAGATCATGTTCGACGCTTTTTATGAGGCTGGCGGCTCAATGTTCGACACCGCCTTTATGTATTTTGGCGGTGTTCCGGAAACCCGGTTCGGGCATTGGATGAAAACGCGCGGTGTGCGCAAGGATGTGGCGATTATCGCCAAGGGTGTGCATTCGCCGCTCTGCTATCCCGATGTGATTGGCAAGCAATTGGCGGCAAGCCTCGAGCGGATGCAGACCGACCATGTCGACATCTATTTCATGCACCGCGACAATCCGGATATTCCGGTTGGTGAGTTTGTCGATGCGCTGGATATTGAAGTTAAGGCCGGACGCATTCGCGGACCGTTCGGTGGCTCAAACTGGACGCGGGCGCGGATGAATGACGCCATCGCTTATGCAACGCGCACCGGCAAAGCCAAACCCATGGCGCTTTCCAACAATTTCTCGCTGGCGGAGATGGTCAATCCGGTTTGGGATGGCTGCATCGCCTGTTCGGACGATGAATGGAAAGAATGGCTGCGCGCGACGGGTGTGACCAATTTTGCATGGTCATCGCAGGCACGCGGCTTCTTCACCGACCGCGCTGGACCGAACCGGTTTGATGATATGGAACTGGCTAGAGCGCCGCGCTGATTGTTTGAATCGGGGATTCCCTTTTGGCAGTTTTTGTGATTCACCGTGATTGGAGGTGGATCATGGGCACATGTCGATCAGATGACTTGCGGTTTCGTGTTGTTGAAGCGGTTGCTAGCGGAAGTTCCCGACGGGCTGCGGCGGATCGGTTTTCGGTGAGTGTTAGTTCGGCGATCCGCTGGACGGCGCGAGCAGCGAGTGAGGGCAGTCCCAAGCCCCACAAGCAGGGGCGACCGGCGGGCAAAGGCCCTTTGGCTGCCTTTCTGGATTATCTGATTGCTGCCGTGGAAGCCCGGCCCGACATTACCATGCCCGAGCTGGCAGCGCGATTGCAGGCGGAGCGCGGCGTGGTTGCGGCCTTTGCGTCGCTCTCGAAGCTTCTGTGCCGGGCGGGGTTCACATATAAAAAAACAGCTGATGGCATCGGAATGCGCACGCGCTGATGTGGCCGAGCGGCGCAGGGTCTGGATCAACCACCGGCAGCCGCGCATGCGCCGCCATCCGGGCCGACTGGTGTTTATCGATGAGACGTCTGTCAACACCAAGATGACGCGCCTGCGCGGTCGGGCAAAACGGGGAAAGCGCCTCAAGGCGGACGCGCCGTTCGGCAAATGGGGCACACAGACTTTCATTGCCGCTCTGCGTCACAACGAACTGACGGCGCCATGGATCATACCGGGCGCCATGGATCGCGAGGCCTTCAATACCTATATCGAGACGCAACTGGTGCCGACCCTTGCACCCGGTGATGTAGTGATCCTCGATAACCTCTCCGTCCATAAAAGCGCCAAGGCCGAAGCGTCCGTTCGGGCAAAGGGAGCGTGGATGCTCTTCCTGCCCCAATACTCGCCAGACCTGAACCCGATCGAGAAGGCATTCTCAAAGCTGAAGGCTCATCTGAGAAAGGCCGCAGCCCGCACCTTCGACGCACTCATCGAAGCCATCGGGGATATCTGCAATCTATACGAACCAACCGAATGCCAGAACTACTTCAAGGCAACTGGATATGGATCAGATTAATGGCGCGACGCTCTA
>JBAVTG010000054.1:0-45883 GCA_049696015.1 Rhizobiaceae bacterium
TGACGAACGGACGGGTGGATTTCGGCTTTAAGATCAAACCATGCGCGGCAATGACGATCAGGCGGCGGACGGCGGATTCGGCGGGGCGCAGGACGAACAGGATGGCGGCGAAGACGTCGCGGCGCAGGGTGAAGAGCGAGCCACCAACGCGCATGCCAGCCAGCGTAAACAGCGCCAGGACGATCTGGCGCAGTTGATCGCGATTGCGGCTGATGGCGAGTGCCCAGTCCATGAGGTTCCGGGAGTTGATGACCGGGACATAATAGTCCGGGTTTTGCGGACGTGGATAAAATTGGTGATTGGCGGCAGTCCACCAAGGCTGGCGCCGCCACGCCAGACGCGATCGCCGCAGCTTGGCACTGCCCCTCATCCGGTCTTTGACCACCTTCTCCCAGCAAGCAGCGGGGAGAAGGGGATAACCGCATACCGCGGCGCAGTTCCCTTCTCCGGCAAGCGGCGGAAGGAAGGGGGCCGATCTGTGGAATTCAGCGCAATCCCTCGGCCGGCTTCAGCACATTGAGGAGCGCGCCATACGGAATGAGCGCCAACACGCCCATCAGCATTTTCACGCAGAAGTCGCCGAACGCCAGCGTCATCCACAGCGGCGCTTCGGTTGAGAAGAACGGAACGGCAAAGCCGAGCGAGCCGTCTTCCATGCCAAACGCCAGATCCATGCCGCCAAAGACCGGCGCGAAAGCCAACGTGAAAAAGATCACCGTGTCCAGCATCGAGCCGAAAACCGTCGCCATGAAAGGCGCTTTCCACCATGACTTCTGGCGCAAGCGGTCGAACACCTGAATGTCGAGCAATTGCCCCGTCAGGAATGCCGTGCCCGAAGCGATGCCAATGCGCGGCGTCGCCAGCAAGACCGAAAGGGCCACAGCAATGGCAAAGCCGACAAACACCACGCGCCGGGCGGTTTGCTTGCCATAGCGGCGGTTGGTCAGGTCATTGACCAGAAAGGCGACCGGATAGGTGAAGGCGCCCCAGGTGAGCACATCCTTCAGACCGAAATGGTCGAACGGGTAGAGAACAAGAATATTTGAGGCCACGACAACAAGCGCCATGGCCGCCACGAAAGGCAGAATTTTGGAGTAGGATGGCATTTTTTTATCCTGGGTGATGGAACCAGCCGCCGCCCGCTCAATCAGCGGGCCGCGAACATGACAATTTAATCAGGCGGCGATTGCCGGGATCAGCTTCTTGGCGATCTGGCGCTTCAAGAGGCGGGCGCGCTGCGACAATTCGTTTTCGGGCGCTTTGGCCAGAAACGCGTCAAGGCCGCCACGATGCTCGACCGTGCGCAAGGCGTTGGCCGAAATGCGGAAACGGAAAGACTGGCCGAGTGCGTCGGAAATCAGCGTCACGATGACGAGATTGGGCAGAAAGCGGCGGCGGGTTCTGTTGTTGGCATGGCTGACGTTGTTGCCATACATGACGCCTTTGCCGGTGAGTTCGCAAGCGCGGGACATATTCTTACACCTTGTTCAAATCGTTGTTCGCGTGAGCTGCCCATATGCGGAAAGGCACGCATGGCATGCCCGCCCCGAGGAAGCCTCCGGGAAAGTTGCGGGTTCATACCCATGTCAGCGTCAAGCGTCAAGCCGGATGAGCGCTTTGGGCAGGCTTTTCGTTGTCCCGCGCGAGCCTTTGGCCAAGTCAACGCAATATTGCCGAATTTTGCTGGCAATGCCACACCGCTGGGATGCACAATGCGCCATCAGGCGCTTTCGGGAACGAATTCATGAACTCATTCATTGGCCGCGGCGCTGCCTCTCTTGCGCTTTCCATGACGCTTGCGGCAGGTTTTGCGCAGGCGGAAACATTCAAGAGCGAATATGTCGTCTCGCTGTTTGGCCTGTCGGTGGCGCGCTCGAACTTCACCACCCAGTTTGACGGCGACCGCTATGCGATCAGCGGGGGCCTGCGTTCAGCCGGTTTGGCCGAACTGTTTGACGATACGCGCGGCACCATCAATGCCAGCGGCGCCATCGGCAAATCCGGCGCTGTGCCCGCGTCCTATGCGGTCAATTACACCACCGGCAAGAAAAAGAAGAACACGCAGCTTGGCTTTGCCAAGGGCGGGGTATCGTCCGTCTCCAACACGCCGCCAGTGAAAAAAGGCGAAAACTGGATCGAGGTCACACCGGCGCAATTGAAAGCCGTCGCCGATCCGATCACCGTGTTCATGGTCAAAGCCGAATCGCTCAACTCGGTCTGTTCAAAGACGCTGCGGGTGTTTGACGGTGAAACCCGCATTGATTTTGTTCTCAGCCCTGTCGGGCAAACCGAGGTTAAGACATCCGGCTATGCCGGACCGGCGGTGACATGCGCGCTGCGCTTCGTGCCGCTTTCGGGCTATCAGCGCGGCAAAAAGCAGATAGAATATTTGCGCAAGAGCCGCAGCATGCAGGTGACATTTGCGCCAATGCGCCAGACCGGATTTTACGCGCCAGTGCTGGCCAAGGTTGGAACGCAGATCGGCACGGTGACGATCAAGGCATCGCGGTTCGAGTAAGGCGCGGCGGGCGAGGGGATAGCAGTGCAGGCGGCGACGTTCACCGGTTTTCTGGCGATTGCCATGTGGGCGCTGCTGGCGCTGCTCACCGACAGCACCGGCGATATCCCGGCGTTCCAGCTCACTGCCATGACTTTCGCTATCGCCGCCCTGTCCGGCGCCGCATCCTGGCTGATACGCCCCGGCGCCTGGCGCGCGCTCAAGGTTCCGGCCATGGCATGGCTCGTCGGCGTCGGCGGCCTGTTTGGCTACCATTTTGTTTATTTTACTGCGCTCGCCAATGCGCCTGCCGTGGATGCAAGCCTCATCGCCTATCTCTGGCCGCTGTTCATCGTTCTGGGCTCGGCGCTGATGCCGGGCGAAACGCTCAAATGGCATCATGTCGCCGGAGCGTTGGCAGGGCTGGCCGGGGCGGCGATGATCGTCACCAAGGGCGGGTCGGTCAGCTTTGAAGCGCAGTATGCGTTCGGCTATGCCATGGCGTTCGGCTGCGCCTTGCTATGGTCGGCCTATTCGCTGTTGTCGCGGCGCTTGGGCGCGGTGCAGACTGATGCCGTCACAGGCTTTTGCGGGGCCACAGCGCTGTTGGCTCTCGCCTGTCATCTTGCGTTCGAAACCACCGTCTGGCCGCAGACCGGATCGCAATGGCTTGCCGTTCTGTTCCTCGGCCTGTTTCCGGTCGGGGCTGCCTTCTTTGCCTGGGACCATGGCGTCAAGCGCGGCAACATCCAGATCCTCGGCGCGGCGAGCTATGCCTCGCCGCTGTTGTCGACGCTCATTTTGGTTGTGGCCGGCAAGGCGCAGTTCACTGGCACTGTGCTTGCCGCCTGCCTCTTGATCACCTTCGGCGCGGTTCTGGCATCCAAGGACATGATTTTTCCGGCGCGCCGCGGTGTTGAGGAGGCCGTCTGATGTTGCCGTTTGCGGGTGGCATTGAAGGCAGCGAAAACGGCGCGTTCATCATGGCGCTGGTTGCGGCAGTTCTCTATCTGTGGCGGCCGCAGGGTATGTCCGGCATCAAATGGGCGGCAATCAAGACAGTCCCCGTCGCCCTGTTTGCCTATCTTGCATGGCGGCTCAATGCGCCTTGGCTGCTGATCGGCGGCCTTGCCCTGTCAGCGCTTGGCGATTGGTGCCTCGCCTTTCAAGGTGAAAAGGCGTTTCTTGGCGGATTAAGTTCGTTCTTCCTCGCGCATGCCGCCTATATCGCGCTGTTTACCCTGCATTCCGGCCCGCTCTTGCTGACGGGCGGACCTTGGCGCATTGCCATTGCCTTGGCACTTCTTGTCCACGCTTCATGGATGAGTGGTAAGCTTGCCCGATCAGTGCCAGTGGCGCTCAAGCTGCCGGTGTTTGCCTATGTTGCCGTCATCAGCCTGATGGGCCTGGCGGCATCGGCTTACGGTTCTTTGACAGTCCTTTGCGGCGCACTGCTTTTTGCCCTCTCGGACACTTTGCTGGCGACGGGCAAGTTTTTGATCACCGACAGTGACCCGCGCCGCGCGTCGATCGAGACCGGCGTCTGGATCACCTATATTGCGGCGCAGGTTCTGATCCTGTTTGGTTTTGTGTTATAAGATCAGAAATTGTCTTTGCGCTTGCGGATCTCGGCAAACACGGCGGCATCACTGGCGTTTTCCATGCCAAGGCGCTCGCGGATAGTGCCGTCGCCGGCGCGCAGAAACGGGTTGGCCGCCTTTTCGGCGCCCATGCTTGTCGGCAATGTCGGTTTGCCTGCCGCACGAAGATGTTCAACCTCAAGCGCGCGGGATACGAGTGCCTGATTGTCCGGATCGATGGTGAGGGCAAAGCGGGCATTGGCCAGCGTGTATTCGTGGCCGCAATAGATCGCGGTATCATCCGGCAATTGCATCAGCTTGGACAGGGAAGCCCACATCTGGTCCGCCGTGCCCTCAAGCAGCCGGCCGCAGCCAAGCGAGAACAGCGTGTCGGCGGAAAACAGCAGTTTCTCTGACGGGATCGAATAGGACACGTGGCCGAGCGTGTGGCCCGGCGTGTCGATCACATCGATTTTCCGTCCGGCAAAGTCAATCGTGTCGCCGCCCTTTACGGTGATGTCGATGCCGGGAATTTTTGAGGCTTCCGCCTCCGGTCCGATGATCTTGATACCGAACTTCGCCTTCAGATCGAGATTGGCCTCGACATGGTCGCCATGCCAGTGGGTGATGATCAGGCTCGTCAAAGTCCATTTGCGCCGCGCCAGCGCATCCTGGATCGGCCCCAGCTGTGGCGCATCGACAGCGGCGGTTTCGCCGGTTGCCGGATCGTGGATCAACACGCCGAAATTGTCGTCGCGGGCGGGAAATTGTTCGATTTCTAGCATGGCTTCCATCCTGTTTGGCGGCGTTATACGCGAGACGCGTCGAAGGCGGAACCCGCAAATCAGCAGTCTTGCTTCGCTGTGTGACAGTGCTTAGCTTGACGCCATGCACGCTGACATCATCGAATTGCGCGAATTTTATGCCACCACATTGGGGCATCTGGCAGAACGGTCGATCTTCGCCGCGCTGAAGCCTTTGTGGCCGAAGCTGCCGTCAGAGCGGCTTGTCGGGCTCGGTTATGCGGTGCCATGGCTTGACCGGTTGCGTGAAAACACCGAGCGCACCTTTGCCTTCATGCCCGCCGGCATGGGGGCAACCAACTGGCCGTCCAATGACAAATCGATGACGGCGCTCGTCTTTGATGAAGAGCTGCCGCTGCCGGATGCATCGGTGGACCGGATCCTGATGGTGCATGCGCTGGAGCACGCCGAAGATCCGCGCGAGACGCTGAAGGAAATGTTCCGGGTGCTGTCGCCTGGCGGGCGGCTGGTCATCGTCGTGCCCAACCGGCGTGGATTGTGGGCGCGGTTTGAATCCTCGCCCTTCGGCAATGGCCGGCCCTATTCGAAGGGTCAGCTGGTGCGCCTGTTACGCGAGGCCAACTTCACGCCCGAAGGGTTCAACGAAGCGCTCTTGTTCCCGCCATCCAAAAACCGTGCGGTCATGCGCTCGACCCAGTGGCTGGAAACGCTTGGCCACCGGCTCGCCGTCCCATTTGCCGGGGCGCTGATCGTCGAGGCGCAGAAGAAGCTCTATCAAGGCCTTCCGGTCTCCTCCCGCTCCTCGCGCCGCGTCTTCGTGCCTGTGTTGGCGCCACAGGGCATGGGGCGGTGCGGGCCCACGCCCTTCGAGGCTCGCTGCGCTCGCGCCTCGGGGTGAAGGTCAAAGAATTCTCACTTCCTGATCAGGAATACCGCCTGTTCGCCAAAGAAATTCCACAGGAAGCGCGGCAATTTCAGGCCCATGCGCTCGCCGCTGGCGTTGAGTGCTGCGGCGCTTTCGATGGTTGCGCCGATATCGTTGCAGAGTGTGATGAAGTCATCAATCGTGCAGAAATGGATGTTGGGCGTGTCATACCAGGTGTAGGGCAGATCCTTGGTCACCGGCATGCGGCCGGTCCAGAACAGGCTCAGGCGCACGCGCCAGTGGCCGAAATTGGGGATGGACACGATGGCATGCTCGCCGATGCGCAGCAGATGCTCAAGCACCGTGCGCGGGTTGTGCGTTGCCTGCAATGTCTGGCTGAGCACGACATAGTCGAAGCCTTTGTTCTGGTAAAAGCCAAGGTCCGAGTCCGCGTCGCCCTGAATGACTGCAAGGCCGCGCGCCACGCATTGGTTGACGCCCTTTTGGCTCAGTTCAATGCCGCGCCCGTCGACGTTGCGCTCGCTCTGCAAAAGGCCGAGCAGCTCGCCGTCGCCGCAGCCGACGTCCAGAACCTTTGAACCGGGTTTTACCAATGCCGAGATGACGGCAAAATCAATGCGTCCGGCAGCGATCGAACTCATTTGAGCCCCCTTGCGCGTGCTGCGGCGCCGACAAAGCCGCGCGCGGCTGCCAGCATTTCCGGCTCATCCAACAAGAAAGCGTCATGGCCCTTGTCGGTTTCGATTTCGACAAAGGAAACCGATGCGCCCGATGCGTTGAGCGCATGCACCACCGAGCGGCTTTCCGACGTTGGAAACAGCCAGTCGCTGGTGAAAGACATGATGCAAAAGCGGGTCTGCGTGCCCTTGAAGGCGTTGGCAAGAATACCGCCATGTTCGGCGGCCAGATCAAAGTAATCCATCGCCCGGGTCATATACAGGTAGGAATTGGCATCAAACCGGTCAACGAAACTCGAGCCCTGATGACGCAGATAGCTTTCAATCTGGAAATCGGCATCAAACCCGAATGTCAGCGCTTCGCGATCCTGCAAATTGCGCCCGAATTTGCGGTGCAGGGCCGAATCCGACAGGTAGGTGATATGCGCGGCCATGCGGGCCACCGCGAGGCCCTTGCCCGGAGTGACGCCTGCTTCCAGATAGCGCCCGTCGCGCCAGTCCGGATCGGCCATGACGGCTTGACGGCCGACTTCATGGAAGGCGATGTTTTGCGAGGAGTGGCGCGCGCCAGTGGCGATCGGCAAGGCCGCGAAGACTTTTTCTGGATAAGCTGCCGCCCATTGCAATACCTGCATCCCGCCCATCGAGCCGCCCATCACCAGAAACAGCTTGTCGATGCCCAGATGCTCCACCAGCATTGCCTGCGCGCGCACCATGTCGGCAATGGTAATGATGGGCAAATCAAGCGCCCATGCCTTGCCGGTGCTTTCATTCAACGAGGCAGGCCCGGTCGAGCCCATGCAGCCGCCAATCACATTGGCGCAAATGACGAAGAAGCGGTTTGTATCGATAATCTGGCCTGGGCCGATCATGTTTTCCCACCAGCCGGGTTTGCCGGTGACCGGGTGGACGTTGGCCACATGCTGGTCGCCGGTCAGCGCATGGCACACCAGAATGGCGTTTGATTTGTCGCCATTGAGCGCCCCATAAGTCTGGTAGGCGATCTGAAACGGAGTCAGATCAACACCGGCATCAAGCTTCAGCGGTTTGTCCCGGGCAAATTTCAGGACCTTGCTCGACGGATCTGCGATCTCGCGGAATCGGGCGGTCTTGCCGGATGGCTTTGGTTCAGCCTTGACGGCCATGATTGCGGGCTCTCCCTCAAGAAATGGCGTCAAGCTATTTGAGATGCGCTGGCGAATGTCAATGGCAGAACCGCCGGGTGCGGCGCCGGCACACTCGACAATGGTGAACGGGGCGGCTATTGCCGAGCCTCGCAATTTCCATCCTTTGAGCCTTGAACATGATTGCCACCTCCGCCCCGCTGCGTCCTGTGCCCAACAAGGGCATTCTCGACATTGCCGCCTATGTGCCGGGCAAGGAGCATGTGCATGGCGTCGCCAAGGTCTACAAGCTGTCGTCCAACGAGACGCCTTTGGGGCCCGGCAAAGCGGCAGTGGACGCGTTTACTGAGGCTGCGGGCAAGCTTGAACTCTATCCAGACGGCCAATCCACCGTTTTGCGGGAGGCCATTGCAGAGGTGCATGGCCTGAACCCGGCCAACATTATGTGCGGCAACGGGTCGGACGAACTGCTGGGGCTCCTGGCCCACACATACCTTGCGCCGGGCGATGAGGGCATTTTCACCGAGCACGGATTTCTGGTCTACAAAATCCAGATCATGGCGCAGGGCGCGACGCCGGTCATTGCCAAGGAGACGGGCGAAACGGCGAACGTTGACGCGATCCTTGCCGCTGTGACGGCGCGTACCAAGATGATCTTTCTGGCCAACCCTAACAATCCGACCGGCACCTATGTGCCAATGGACGAAGTGCGCCGCCTGCATGCAGGCCTTAGGCCGGACATTCTTCTGGTTCTGGATGCGGCCTATGCCGAATATGTGCGGCGCAATGATTATGAGGCCGGGGTCGAACTGGTATCGGGCGCGCAAAACGTCGTGATGACGCGCACGTTCTCGAAAATTTACGGTCTTGCCGCAGCCCGCGTCGGCTGGATGTATGCGCCAGCCCACATCATTGACGCGGTTGAGCGTATCCGCAGCCCGTTCAACCTCAATTCTGCGGCGATTGCTGCGGGCGCGGCAGCGATGCGCGACCGGACCCATCTTGCCAAAGCGGCAGAATTCAACGAGCGGTGGCTTTCATGGCTCACCGACGAGATCGCCAGGCTTGGCCTTCGTATCACGCCGAGCGTCGGCAATTTTCTGTTGATCCATTTCCCGGACGATGCGGCAAAGTCCGCCGAGAATGCCGATGCGTTTTTGTCTTCGCGCGGACTGATCCTGCGCCGCGTCACGTCCTACGGTTTTCCCAATGCGCTGCGCCTGTCCGTTGGCAGCGAAGAGGCAAATCATCTTGTCGTTTCAACCCTCAAATCGTTTCTGGAGGGCTGAGGTGGCCAGTGTCCTGTACAACCGCATCGCGCTCATCGGCATTGGCCTGATCGGCTCTTCGCTGGCGCGGGTTATCCGCCGCGAGGGCTTGGCCAAACACATTGTGATTTCCACACGCAGCGCTGCGACATTGCAGCGCGCTGAGGAACTTGGTCTTGGCGACAGTTATGCTGCCGATGCAAGCGAGGCCGTGAAAGATGCGGACCTTGTCATCGTCTCGGTCCCGGTCGGTTCGTCTGAAGATGTGGCAAAACAGATCGCGGCGCATTTGAAGCCAGGCGCGGTGGTCACCGATGTCGGCTCGACCAAACAGTCGGTCGTGACGCAGATGCAGCCGCATCTGCCGAAGAACGTGCATTTCATTCCCGGCCATCCGATTGCCGGCACCGAAAAATCCGGACCGGACGCAGGTTTTGCCGAATTGTTTGAGGGCCGCTGGTGCATCCTGACGCCGCCGGACGGGACAGATGAAACGGAAGTTTCAAAACTCAGCCGTTTCTGGGAGGCCTGCGGTTCCAAAGTTGACCGGATGGATGCGGAGCATCACGATCTGGTGCTGGCCATCGTCTCGCACCTGCCGCATCTGATTGCTTACAACATTGTCGGCACGGCCGATGATCTGCAGACGGTGACTGAGTCTGAAGTGATCAAATATTCCGCCTCCGGCTTCCGTGATTTCACCCGCCTTGCCGCTTCCGACCCGACGATGTGGCGCGATGTATGCCTGCACAATAAGGATGCGATCCTTGAAATGCTGGCGCGCTTTTCGGAAGATCTTGCAGCCCTGCAGCGCTTGATCCGATGGGGCGACGGTGAGGGGCTGTTCAACCTGTTCACCCGCACCCGCGCCATCCGCAAATCGATCGTCGAAGCCGGCCAGGACGTCGACGTGCCCGACTTTGGCCGTCAAACCGCCAAGCATTAAAGTGCCGGAATTTGCGCGATCGGGAAGAGGCCGATGGAAACTTTGCCCTTGCGAATGGTCAGGGTAAGACCTGCGTCCTTGTCTTTGCCTGCAGCCACAGCCGCGCCTGACAGGGCGGCGGCAATGGTCGATGCCGATTCCGGCATGGCCTTGCCAAGCGCTGCGCCAAGCTTTTCGGCATCCTTGAAGGCAAATGTGATCGTCGCATTGACGAGGCCTGTTGCATCAGTGCTGATCGGACCAGTTGCCCGCGCCTCGCCGCCATCCTTGAAGACGAGGATTGCGCTGCGAATTTCGCCTTGTGATCCACGCAATGCGGCGGGCAAGTCTTTGGGGCGGGGGCCAAGGATTTGCACCCCGTTCTTCAAGACGACATCATAGGAAAAGGAGAAGGCCGGGATGGTCCGTCCGGGGGTCACTGCCGGGTCGATAACCGTGCCGCCCGATTCTGCGGCGAAGGCTACATCCTTGCCTTCAACCCGCATGTGCGCGGCGGCGTATTCTGTTACGATGGCGCGGCTGACAGCGCCGGCTTCGCCGCGGATGGACACATCAATGTCCTTGCCTTCCAGCGAAACACGGTCGGGGAGTGGAGTGTTGGCGCGGGCGCTGGCGTGCAAAAGCGACCAGTTGATTTCCAATGGTTTCAATCCCGGCGCATCGATGCGTGCAGGGCCGTCAAGCTCGGCGACAAGTTGCCAGGGATTGTAGAATTGCGCTGCGGTGCGCAGCGCTGAGGCGGAAAGGCGCAGGCCTTGGGCTGCATCTTCAAAGTGAACGGAATCACAGAACAGGCCAAAGCGAAACGGATAGCCTTTGACTGCCCGATTTTCGCAGCTCGCAATCTGACCTCGGTCGGCGCCGTGGGTTAGAGCCTTGTCCACCTGCTTTTCGCCCAACTGTGCGAGGTAGAACCAGACACCGGTCCAGACCAGCATGGCAATAACAAAGACCGCGCCCAGCCATTTGATCCGCCGGCCAAAATTGGGCGCGCCAGCTTGCCTGCGTTCTTTGCCAGTTGACGCCATCACTTCCCCTTCGTATCGGCTCAAAATGCCGGACTGAGACTTCGTATCCGGCACAGCGGATTTATTGATGGCCGATATGGGCGAATTTTGGGTGTTTGGCTACGGCTCGCTGATGTGGCGGCCGGGCTTTGAGCATGCCGAGCGCATTCGGGCGCATGTCGGCGGCTACCGCCGCGCGCTCTGCATCGTCTCGCGCGTCCATCGCGGCACACCGGAAAAGTCCGGCCTGGTGCTCGGGCTGGACCGTGGCGGCTCGTGCGTCGGGGTCGCCTTTCGCGTTGAGCCGCACTTGCGGGATGCCGTCACCGCCTATCTGCGCGAACGCGAGTTGGTCACCAACGCCTACTTCGAGCGGAACGTGACGGCGCGGCTTGCAGATGGGCGACTGGTCAGCGTTTTGACCTATGTGGTCGACCGCAAGCACCCGCAGTATTCAGGCGCCCTGTCACCGCAAGAGGCAGCGCTGCGCGTTGCGGGCCGGGCAGGGCAATCCGGTTCGAACGAGGACTATGTTTTCAACACCATCAAGCATCTGCAGGAATTGGGCATCCGCGATCATTGGCTGGAAAGTGTTGGGGCGATCATCCGCGAACAGTGACGCCCAATTCGCTCAGGCGGCGAATGGCGGACGGTGGCAGCCTGGGCGGATTTGGAGCGGATGCGGCCTCAATCAGCAATTCGTCACAGGCGCTTTCGGTGACACGCTCGAGTTCCTTGAGGAAGGCTTCTGTGCCCATGCCCGGCAAAATGGCCGGCAAGACGCGGCATTTTATGACGCCGGGATAGCGCAGGAACTGGCGGCGCGGCCAGTAGAGCCCGGCCATATGAGCTATTGGCACCACCGGCAGCGCCAGCTCCTTGTAAAGGTGGGCGATGCCGAATTTATAGTTTGGCTCGTCGCCGGGCGCGCGGCGTGTGCCTTCGGGATAGATCATGATCTGGCGCTTTTCGGCAATGGCAGGCTGGGCGCCCTTGATAATCGACTTCAGCGCGACGGAGCGGGAACCGCGGTGCACCGGGATCATTTTCATCTTGCCGACATACCAGCCGAAAAGCGGTATCCACATCAGTTCGCGCTTGAGAATGTAAATCGGGTCCGGAACATGGGGAACAAATGCATAGGCATCCCAAAATGACTGGTGCTTGGGCGCGATGATACAGGCTTCATGGCGGATGTGCTCAAGCCCTTCAATTTCGTAGCGGCAGCCGACAATTTTCTCGAAGAGCCAATGGTTGGACCGCGCCCAGAATTTGGGGACAAACCATGCCTTGCCGCGCGGCGCCAGAAAATAATAGGGCGTGAAAACGATCATCTGCACGATGAGGTTGACGTAGAATGCCAGATTGAAAAGAAGCGATCTGAGAAAAATCATGCGTGCCGTCCATTTCGTCGCCAAGACTGGTGAGCGATATACGAACTTGATGGCGGCGTGAACCCGCGTCGTGTCAGCCGCCGGTCATCGTTGCAAGCGAGGACGGAACCGGCAGAACGCGCCGTGAGACGGCGCCGATATACTTGATGTATTCAGCCAACAGCACACGCACCACTTCGGCGTTCATCATCCACTTGCCGTTTGAAAGGTCCGAGTTGACCACAGGATAGGGGGCTATTGTCAGCCGCGGGTCCAACCTTTGCAATTCCAGAAGGCTGCGGGCCATATGGTAATTGTTCGTGACCAGAATGATTTCGCGGTAGTCATGTGATCGCAGCCAGCTGATGGTTTCTGCGGCATTGCCGACAGTGCTTTTGGCTTCATACCCAATGTCGACACAACAATCGAACAGGCTTTTATCATCAGCAAATGCCTTGCGGAGTGTTTGCTTGCTGGTGCCCTGGTTCACACCGCTGATCAAAAGCCGCTCACCCTTGTTGCGCCCCAGCAGATCCAGCGCTGCTTCAATCCGTGATTGCCCGCCGGTGAGGACGACAATGGCATCAGCAGGATCAACGGCGCTGGGCTCGCCCATGCGGGAAACCCGCTCGGAGAACAAAGCAAATCCGATCAGGAAGGCAGCCAAGCTCAACAAGACGGCCGGACCCAGCCAGCGCAACAGGGTCGACAGCATGGCGCCCATGCCGCCTGCCGGTCGCCGGTTTGTGTTTTGTTTGGAGGCCGTCAAACGTCGATCCCGTTCGTCTTTTTGCCAACGTTAATCAAGGATTGCGGCAGTGAACAGGCGGACTTGTGCTTGATCCATAAGAATCTTGCGCGAACTCTTGAAGATCGGAGGTTTTATTCCGGATTTGACCGGTCGAGACCCTTGAGATGGCGCAGAACCGTCAGCCTGGTCGTTTCCGCGGTCAGGCCAGCCACGGTGATGACCACCGCAAATATCCCGATGTAACCGGCCCAGCCGATGGAAAAGCTGCCGAAAAGCGCGGTCGCCTGATCAGCCTCCGGCGTGGCGCGGTAGGAGGCTGACCACCAGCCAAGCAGCAGGAACAGCACCAATGCAGCAATACCGCCAGCGGCTGCGCCCTTGACGCCGGTCAGGAAGAAGCGGCGCCGGAACTCGCCGGCGATGAACCGGCCTTCTGCGCCGACAAAATGCAGCACTTCGATGATGTGTCCGTTGCCTGCCATGGCCCCGCGCGTGGCAAAGATAACTGCGAGCGCTGTGGCAGTCAGGACCAAAGCAAGCACGCCAAGGCCAATGACAACGGTGGACCTCGCCATCGCGACCAGCCGTTCGACCCAATTGCGATGATCTTCGAGCATGGCTTGCGGCACGGCGGCGGCGACGGCGCTTTTCAGTGCGGTGAAATCGGGCGGCGACGTCGGGTCAATGGTGATGATCACCAGGCGTGGCACCGGCAGCGCATCAATGTCGAGGCCCGCGCCCAGCCATGGCTCCAAAAGCCGCGATGTGGCTTCCTTGTCGACAATACGGGCATCGCCAACGCCCGGAAAATTGACCGCTGTTTCCCGCGCCCGTTCCAATGCGGCTTCCATGTCCAATCCGTCGTCCGGCTTGATCTGGATAGTCGCCTCACGGGCGATCTGCAGCTGCCAGGAAGCGGCGGTATCGCGAACAACCGTGACAGCGCCCAGCGTCAGGCAGGCAAGAAACGTCATGATCGCGATGACAAACACCAGCGCCGTCGAGGTCACATTGCTTTCCGGCACAATCGGGGCTCTGCGATCAGTCCGATGCAGCCAGACAAACACATCCGTTGGCTTCAAAGCACGGATAACAGTCAGAATTTTCTGCACATTTTCAATCATGGATTTCCAACCGCCCGCCATGAAGGATCATCCGCCGCGCTTCGATTTGATCCATCAAGGTGAGATCATGCGTGGCGATTATGACCGACGTTCCTGACCGGTTCAGCTCCATGAACAGGCGAAGCAGCCTGCGTGCCAGCGGCGGGTCAACGTTTCCCGTAGGCTCGTCCGCCAGCAGCACTTCCGGCTGATCAATGAGGGCGCGCGCAATGGCCGCCCTTTGCTTTTCACCGCCAGAAAGGATCGGCGGCAAGACATGGATGCGGTCACCCAGCCCGACCCATTTGAGCAGTTCGATCACGTCCTTGCGGTAGGTGGATTCCTCCTTGCCGCGCACGCGCAAGGGCAGCGCGACATTTTCATATGTTGTCATGTGGTCGAGCAGGCGGAAATCCTGAAACACAACGCCAATCCGGCGGCGCAAGAACGGCAGCTCGGTATTTGAAATCGTGGCGACATCTTTATCGAAAGCTGTAATGAGCCCGCGGGTCGGTTTCAGCGCCAGAAAAAGCAGGCGCAGCAGCGTTGTCTTGCCGGCCCCTGACGGGCCGGTCAAAAACTGGAATGATTTCGGGCGGATATGAAAGGAGACATCTTTCAGGATTTCCGGGCCCATTCCGTATCGCAGACCGACATTTTCGAACCGGATCACCGGATGCTCTCTCCATTGCATTCAAGTCTAGTAGCCGAATCGCAGACAAATTCGGCAAAATTTAACCAATCCCGTTTACCGGTCAGCAAGGTTTGAGAAAAGGGCCAGTCTGATGGCAATGCCAGCGCTTTTGATGGATGCCGACAGCATTATCGACGCGGAGTTTGAATCGGTAGTGCCGCAGCATTCTGCTGCCGGCGCTGTGAAACCCAAACTTGTTGTGCCGCAAGTGCAGATTACAGATGGCGAAGGCCTTTCGATCTTGCGCGGCGATAATCCGCAAGCCAATGGCGGCGACCTGCCGGAACAGCTGACGCCGGCCTTCCTGTTTTTTACGGCACTGGCCGCATTTGCGGTTTTCTGGGTTTGCGGCGGGCGCGTCCTCCTGTATTGACCGGCAAAGCGCAAATGCAGGTTGGTCCGTCATGCAAATTGTCCGCGGCAAGAAAATCGAAGTCCTCTTCAGCGCATCTGCCATTGCGCGGCGCAATCTGGAATTGGCCAAGGAAATTGGCGAACGCGATTACAATGACCTTTTGGTCATCTCGATCCTCAAGGGTTCGTTTGTCTTTGCTGCTGATCTCATTCGCGCCATGCACGACGCCGGGTTGGCGCCGGAAGTCGAATTCATCACCATTTCGAGCTATGGCGCGGGTACGGTATCGGGCGAAGTCAAGGTGCTGCGCGATATCGACAACGAGGTCGCCGGGCGCGATGTGCTTTTGATCGACGACATTCTCGAATCTGGCAAAACACTGAAATTCACCCGCGAACTGATGGAAGCGCGCGGCGCGAAGTCGGTATCGGTCGCGGTGCTTCTGGACAAGTCAGTGCGCAGACAGACAGACTTCAATGCGGATTTTGTCGGGTTCGAATGTCCTGATTATTTCGTCGTCGGCTACGGCATGGACGTGGCGCACGCTTTCCGCGAATTACCGTTCGTCGGGATTGTCATCGGAGACGCCTAGCGCAGCGGTCGTTCTGACGGAATCGGAACGACCGCTGCTCTTGGTCTTTGTTTTGCCGCATCGTTTCTGCGAAAAACCGCACACACGTTTTCGCACGATGCTTTAAAGGCGAATGCTATTCGAACTTGAGCAGCCGCTCGAGATAGGACCGCTCAAGCTCGGGGCTGAGGGCGTCGCCAAGGCGCTTGCGGATGGCTTCCAGGATTTCGCGGGCGCGCTGTATGTCGATCTCATCGGGCACTTTTGTTGATTGACCAAAATCCGGACCCTCGGTGGCGCGCGGCCGGCCCAGCGGGTCGCGGTCGTTGGGGCCGCGCCTGCCGCCCGGCTGCTGACCGCCGCCCTGTTCGCCCATTGCCTGGCGCATCTGGTCCATCAGGCTTTCCGCGCCTTTGCGCAGCGCTTCCAGCGCATCAGCCTGATCACCGGTGGCCTCATTGGTATCGCCCTCACCCAGATTACGACCGGCCCGACCCATGGCGCGACCGGCGTCGCCAAGTTCCTCGCCCGGCTCCATGCCAAGGCCGCGCAGGCCGTCCATCATCCTGTTCAACCGCTGCCCAAGCTCGCCCTGCCTGCGGGCAAGATCGCCCATGCCCTGACCCGAACCTTCGCCCGGATTTTGGCCTTGTTCGCCTTGACCCTGTTGGCCTTGGCCATCTTGTCCCTGACCTTGTTGTTGTCCACCGGGCTGTTCGCCGCCGTCACCCTGTTCGCCTGGCTGGCGGCCTTGGCGGTAGGTTTCGTCCATCAGCTTTTTTTGGTCGCGCAGGAGCTTGCCCAGTTCATTGAGCTGGCCTTCCATTTCGGATTGGCCTTCGCCGCCCTTGCCGCTCTTGCCGCGCTGCGCCTGCATGTTGTTCATCATGTCGCGCAGCTGGTTCAACAATTCGCGCGCCTGATCTTTTGATCCTTGCTTGGCGAGCTCTTCGAGTTTGTCGAGCATCTTCTCGAGATCTGATTGGGACAGTTCCTGTCCGTTCTGGTCATTTTGCGCCGATTGCGGATTTTTGTCGGCCTGCTCGGCGAGTTCCTTCAAGAACTCATTCATCGCCTGACGCAGCTCGCTCATCAGCTTTTCGATTTCCTGATCGGATGCGCCGCGTTCCAGCGCTTCGGAAAGCTTGTCCTGGGCAATTTTCAGACGACGCTCTGCATCCGACAGTGCATTCTTGTCGATCTCCTTTGCCAATTCCCAAAGGTAGTCGGCCACATCACGCAATTCATCGTCAGTATTGGCATAAGCAAGACGGATGCGAGCGGTCTTGACGCCGAGGAAGTGGCTCTTGTTTTGAAGTGTTTCTTCCGGGCGCATCAGGATTGCGTCGAGATAATCCAGCACCAGGGGCTTGTCATTGGCATTGCGTGACAGAAGCCGGCGGTCTTCCGCCATTGCTTTGGCCAGCGGGTGGGCAAATGAATATTCAGGCAGCTTGAAGGTCTTGACCTCGCTTACGGCGGCTTGGCCGGCACCATCTTCGGTCTTCAGGCTGATCTCGAACGTCTCGCCTGCCAGCGGATGTTCGGTCCAATCCTTGGTGATCTTTGCCGCGCCGCCTGGCGAGGCCTTGCGCGGCAGCGTCAGCACCTGATCATCGAGCGTGTACAGCGGGCGGGCATCGGGTTTGGCGCCCGTCGGCTTGAACGCGGCGAACCCTTTGACCGCGCCGTAATCATCGACAATCTTGTAGGCGAGCGTAACCGCGCCATTCAGCGCGGCAACCGGATCTGCGGCAAAGGTGATCGTCGGCGGCTTGTCTTCAACGATTGTGAAATTCCAGGCTGCTGCCTGTTGCCCATCTTGCGAAAGGGTGATTGTGCCGCCGGAGCCGAGAATCCCCTTGAGGACGGCGCCGGAAACCGGCGCATCTGATTTGGCTGGCGCAGCAACGGGATTTCCGTCCTGAAGCAGTGCAAACGCTGGACCCGTGTCACCCGATTTGGGCGTAACGCCGATGCGGACTGTCAATTCGGAATTTTCGGGAACGGTAATGGTTGCCGGACCGGTGTCCTGAGCACTCGTCAGGAAAATCGGCGCTTTGCCGGTATAGCGCGGCGGTGTCACCCAAGCGTCGATCCGCGGAGGAACAGGCGCGGCTGCTGCAGGGCCGGTCCAAATGTCGGATATCCGTCCTCCGCCAGAACCAAAAGAATAGGCAAATGCCACAGCAAGGCCCAATGCGGGCAGGGCGCGCAGTGCGAAGCGATCCTGTTCGTGGGTCTTGGGCGATGGGGATCGGGTTGCAAGATTGCCAAGCTTTGCGGCCATGCGCGACTGATGCTCGCGCCAAAGGGCGCTGGCAAAATCATCCGGACTGCCGGCGGGTCGATCATCTTGCGCCGCGATCGGCTGGTGCATCAGGGTGTTGCCGGATTCAATGCGGGCCGTGATCTGGGCGCTTGAGGGAAAGCGGAAGGCGCGCAATGGCCAGAGGCTAGCAACAAATGCCACGCCCAGAGCGGCCAGAAATCCAAATCGTGTCATTTCCGGCAGCGCCCGGAACAGGCCTGCCCATGACAGGGTTATCAGCACAGATGCGGTAATGATGGATGGCAGCAGCAGTGGCCAGAGCCGCTCAAACAGCATGGAAAGCCCTGTCAGGGTCCGCACCCTGGCAAGACCCGACACCGGCGATTCCCTGTGTTCAAGCGCTTTCATTGAATCAAAGATAGCATGCTTCGTGGCGAAGGCGAGGCGGGACAAGAATTTGTGATGAACAATCCCTGCGGATTTCAGAGCCAGTCCGGAATTGAATCCAAACTGATCAGGTCCTCATAGGTCCGGCGCGGGCGGATGACATGGAACTGATCGCCATTGACGAGCACTTCGGGCACCAAAAGTCTTGAATTGTAAGTGCCGGACTGCACAGCGCCATAGGCGCCTGCCGTGCTGACTGACAGCAGATCGCCGGGTTCCGGCAGCTGCATTTCACGGTCGAGCGCCAAATAGTCGCCGGTTTCGCAGACCGGGCCAACAATGTCCGCGGTAATGCGCGGGGCGTTGATGTCAGCCTCTGCCACCGGCGCGATGTGATGATAGGCGTCGTACAGTGTCGGCCTGATCAGATCGTTCATGGCTGCGTCGACGATGACAAAATTCTTGTGGTCGCCGCCTTTGACGTAAATCACCGAGGTGACGAGAATGCCGGCATTGCCGACGATCAGGCGGCCGGGTTCAACCAGAACCTTCATGCCGAGCGCGCCACAATGCTTTCGCACGATGTCGCCATAGGCTTCGGGAAGCGGCGGTGGTTCATTGTCCATGCGATAAGGAATGCCAAGGCCGCCGCCCAGATCTATATGACTGATTTTATGGCCGTCGGCTTTCAGGGCCAGCGCCAATTCTGCCAGCAGTTTGATGGCTTCATCAAAGGGCTCGAGATCAATGATCTGCGAGCCGATGTGCATGTCGATGCCCACTGCCTCCAGCCCTGGCAATTCGGCGGCGCGGGCATAGGCTTGGCGGGCTTCATCGTAGGGGATGCCGAACTTGTTTTCTTTTCTGCCGGTCGAAATCTTCTTGTGGGTTCTGGCATCCACATCCGGGTTGATGCGGATGGAGACAGGTGCGATCTTGCCTGCTGCCACGGCACGTGCGGAAAGAAGTTCGAGCTCCGGCCGGGACTCGACATTGAAGCAGTGGATGCCTGCAGCCAGCGCATAATCCATTTCGTCCGCCGTCTTGCCGACGCCGGAAAAGACGATTTTGGAGGCCGGAATGCCTGCGGCGAGCGCGCGGCGCAGCTCGCCTTGTGAAACCACATCTGCGCCTGCGCCAAGTCTGGCGAGGGTCTTGATAACGGCCTGGTTGGAATTGGCCTTCATCGCATAGCAGACCAGGGCGTCCAGTCCTTTCAAACCCGCCGAAAACACTTTGAAATGGCGCTCAAGCGTGGCGGTCGAGTAGCAATAAAACGGAGTGCCGACCGCAGCCGCGATCTGCGGCACGGGCACGTCTTCGGCGTGGAGCACGCCATCGCGGTAGTGGAAATGATTCACGGGACGCCTGCTGATTTCAGGAAATTACTGGATAAGGCCATCAAGGATGAAGCGTTTGTCTTCGGCCTGCGTCTCGACGGCTTTTTCACCGGCGGAGGTCGGATTGGCAGCGGCGGACGGCGCTTCAAGCGGACCACGGCGGCCGCAGGCGGAGAGGGAGGCTGCGGCCAAACAAAGGACAAGCAGGATTGCAGGAATTTTGATCATTGTAGTTCCAATCCGGAAGGCGCATTGGCTTTGCCTTAGTGCATTTCCGCTTGGCAAACCAGAGCGGACGGCATCAATTCATCACCGAGACAGTTGGCAAACCAAGGTGTCCTTCCATCATCGTGAAGTCCCGGTCTTTGTGGAGAAGCGGTATCCTGTTTTCAATGCACCATGTCGCAATGAGAAGATCGATCGATCCGCGCGGCGTAATTCCCTTCGAGCGAAGCAGGCGATAGTTGGCAGCCGCGCTACGCGCCATTTCCTTGCCACCGATGGCAACCATCTCGAATTCAAGCATCATCCGCTCGACTTTTCTGGCTTGGTGTTCATTGGGAATGCCACGTAAAATTTCCAGTAAAATCAGGTCGGGGACAATTATTCTACTGACCAGGATCGCTCCATCCAATTGACGGGCGAAAGGACTTCGAGGGTTCCGAAAATAATCGATCCATACGCTGGTATCGGCGACAAGCATCGCGGTTACTCACGGCGCCATTGATCCAAGTCACCTTCCCACTCAATTTTCCCTCTGAGCTCGCGGATCAAATGTTGCCTTTTGATGGCAATCTGCGCTTCAAGCGCTTTCTCCACGGTTTCGCGTTTGGTCTTCGTGCCCATGGCCTTCATGGCGTCGGCCATCAGCTTGTCGTCGATTTCAATGTTGGTGCGCATGGCGGCCTCGTGTGTATGATTTTGTGGATTATACACATAATGGCGAATGGAGCAAAGAGAAGACGCTCACACCTTGGCGACGCGCTTTCTCCAATAGCTGATCTGTTTTTTCACTTGCGCAGGAGCGGTGCCGCCGAAGGACGTGCGGCTGCGGACAGACTTGTCGACACTGAGGACCGAAAAGACATCAGCGGTGATTTCAGGGTGAATGGCCTGCAAGTCTGCCAATTTCAGCTTTTCCAGGGTTGTATTCTGCTTCTCGGCCAGAGCCACAGCGCGCCCCGTCACATGATGGGCATCGCGAAAGGGAATGCCAACAACGCGCACCAGCCAATCGGCAAGATCGGTTGCCGTTGAAAAGCCGGACCCTGCGGCCTTTTTCATGGCGGCGGTCTTGATCTCCATGTCGGCGACCATGCCGGTCATGGCTGCAAGCCCAAGCTCGAGCGACTCGGCGGCATCGAACGTGGCTTCCTTGTCTTCCTGCATGTCCTTGGAATAGGCCAGCGGCAGACCTTTCATCACCATGAGCAAACCGATCAGATGGCCCGTGATGCGTCCGGTCTTGGCGCGCACCAATTCAGCGGCGTCCGGGTTCTTCTTCTGCGGCATGATCGAAGAGCCAGTCGAAAAAGCATCAGACAGGCGAATGAAGCCGAATTGCGGTGTTGACCACAGCACGATCTCTTCGGCAAAGCGCGACAGGTGCGTCGCTGCCATCGAAGCTGCCGCCAAGAACTCCAGGGCGAAGTCGCGGTCGGAAACTGAATCGATCGAGTTGCGTGTCGGTTCACGGAAAGACAGCGCTTTTGCGGTCATGTGCCGGTCAATCGGGAATCCGGTGCCGGCGAGTGCTGCCGCGCCGAGCGGGCATTCGTTCATTCGCGTCCGGGCATCGGCGAAGCGCGACAGGTCGCGGCCGAACATTTCGACATAGGCCATCAGGTGATGTCCGAAGGTGACCGGTTGGGCCGATTGCAAATGGGTGAAGCCTGGCATGACGGTGGCCGCGTGCAGCTCCGCCTTGGCGAGCAGTGTCTCAATCAGGGCTTTAAGCGATGAAATCGTCTGGTCAGCGCGATCACGCACCCACATTCGAAAATCAACTGCCACCTGATCGTTGCGCGAGCGGGCGGTATGCAGCCTTCCGGCGGCAGGTCCGATGATCTCGGCAAGACGTGCTTCGACATTCATGTGAATGTCTTCACGGTCGCGGCGAAATTCGAACTGCCCGCTCTCGATTTCGGTCAAAACAGCGTGAAGACCCTTTTCGATTGCACTTTGGTCTTCCGCCTTGATGATGCCCTGGTGTACCAGCATGCGGCTATGAGCGATGGAGCCGGCAATATCTTGCGCATACAGTTTGCGGTCAAAGCCAATTGAGGCGTTGATCTCTTCCATGATGGCGGAAGGCCCGGCGGCAAAGCGGCCGCCCCACATTTCGTTGCTGGTCTTCTTGTCCGCCATGCCATCGCCTTGAGAAACTGGAGTATTCAAACTTGACCGAACCGAAGCCGGCCGCCCCAAAACCCATCAAGCTGATAGGCCTTGCCGCACTTGCCGGTCTACTCGCCGGAGCCGTGGCGGTATACGTGAACGGAGCCGGTTCTGTCCATGGCGAGGTTGAGACTGCCGCAGGACTTGCGGCTGAATGTTCGGTGGCGGCGGAAACGGCAGCCAAGTTGAATGCTGCCGCCGTCGGCGATGTGGCAGCCATGTTGCCTGCAAATCCGCCTAAACAGCTTTCATCGCTGGCTTTCAATGGCGCAGACGGCAAACAGGTGAGCCTTGCCGATTTCAAGGGACGCACCGTGCTTTTGAACTTGTGGGCAACATGGTGCGTGCCATGCCGCGAAGAAATGCCTGCGCTGGATGCGCTGCAGGCCAAGGCAGGCGATGCCTCTTTTGAAGTTGTTGCAGTCAATGTTGATACCGATACGGAAGGCAAGCGGGCCCGCTTTCTCGCCGAGACCGGAATCAAATCGTTGAAAGACTATTCGGAGCCGACGATGGCGCTTTTCAATACGGCCAAGAAGCAAGGCCTCGCGCTCGGTTTGCCGGTGACGCTTCTGATCGGCAAGGATGGGTGCCTGTTGTCAGCCATGAACGGCCCGGCCAACTGGGCGGGAGCCGACGCGCTGAGGCTGATTGCGACTGCCAAGGGATTGTGAGCATGGCGAGCGCACAGGATGTGGCAAGGCTGGCATCGTCGCTTCCCGAGGTGGAAGCCAAGTCGCATTTTGACACTCCGGATTTTCGTGTTCGCAACAAGATATTCGCGTCGCTCAAGAATGATCAGATTGCCGTCGTCAAGCTAACGCCAGAGCAGCAGGACGTGATGTGCGCGGCTGAACCGAAGGTATTTGTAGCGCTGGCGAACAGCTGGGGACGGCAAGGGTGGACGCAAATCCTGCTCGAAAAGGCTGACGAAGCTGTGTTGTTGGCTGGCTTGCAGACCGCATGGCGCAATGTTGCGCCAAAGCGGCTGGGCGGCGCTTAATCGTCGCCGAATCTGCCGTTTTCGGCACCTTGGTGGCAAGCCGTGCAATTGGCGAAGCTGCCGGCTTTTTTCAGCTGTGCAGGCGAAACCTCTTCGCTGTGCGCGCGAACAAACCAGGTTCTTTCGCTGATCCGCAATACGGGCGTGCCGTCGGGTTTGATTGCATCGGCGCTGTCTTTGCCAGCATTTGCAAGAAGGTAAAGGCTGATGTCTGCGGCCAGTTTTTCATCCAGGCTGGCATCTTCGCCGAAATGCTCCTTGAGGCCCGACATGATGGCGCTCCAGGAACTCGCGGGCAGCAAGTTTGGCGGATAGGCCATGTGGCAGGCCGAACATTCGGCTTTGAAGCTCTGGTCTGTGACGACTGCATCCTGTGCGGTTGCGCCAGTTGCAGACAGTGCCAGTGCGGCAATTGCAAATCTTACGGTTTTCATCTTGATCTTCCTTGTCATTTGGAATTCAGCCAGGTGATCACGTCGCCAATCTCTTTGGCCGAGCAGTCGCGGCCCAGCACCGAATTGCAGTTCCGGCCTGCCCATTTTTCAACCTTGGCCAAATCGGTGAAGCGCTGGGGTGCAGCCGATACGGCCATCGGGTCGATGGCCTTGCCTGCGCGTGTCATGCCGACCTGTGTTGGATCCTTTGTATGGCACGTCGTGCAGGACGGTGTTTCGGGGCCGCCGCCGCTGTGGGTTGCCAGAAAGAATGCTTCACCGTCGGCTGCGGCAAATCCCGAAAAAGCCGGATCTGCCGTTTTGGCAAGTTCGGCATAGTGTTTGATCACTTCATCTTGCGCAGGGCCGGCATGGACTGCTGCGGGCGCAAGCCAGGTAAGTGCGAGGAGAATGGCCATAGGGCGAGTATGTCTCATATTGTGTCCTTTCAAGGAGCGGGAATTGAGATGTTCGTCAGCGCAAACCGGCCCGACGCGGAGTCGGCATGGCAAGCGTTGCAATTGGCTGCCGACGCTATCTTCTTGCGCTTGAAGGTATCGGCGGGAATGTCTTCGTGGATGGATTTCCACTTGGCGGTTGCCGTGATGCGCAGCGGCTCCGCCGTATCTGCCGCCTGGAACCAGAGCGCCGTCTTGGTGTCGAAATGTTCGGACGAATTGGCGGTGAGCCAGTCACCGATTTCTTTCGCGGTTTTGCCGGGAAGACTTGCGTCTTCGCCAAAATGGCCGTCCAAGGTGGCCATGATGCGGGCCCATGTTGCCCCAGGCAACAATACGGGATGATGTGGTGAATGGCAGGCGCCGCATTCGACGGCCCAAGCTTCATTGACCAGCGTTGCTGGAATTTGCGGCTGCGGAAGATTTGCCAGTGCAACATAGGCGACGCCGCCGCTGGTCGAAAGCGCAATTGCAAGACTTGCGGCAAGCAATAATCTGGCCGGTTTTCGAGTCTCTGCCGCGCCATTGACGTGCTTGGTTCCGGTCACCATGGAGCGGGCCAAATTCTGGCTTTCGCGCCACGATTCAAACAGCACGCCGGCAATGTGCGCGGGGATCAGAATGACGAACGCCCAGGCGGCGGCGGTGTGAACCAACCGCGCAGATTCGCCGGTCGATACGGCGATTGCCGCCGCCGGTCCTTCGCGTTCCAAGCCGCCCAGAGCAGCTATTCCGGTTGCCGCCATCAGCGTGGCGAGCGTCAGGAACGCATAGACCATCCACCCTCCCAACGGGTTGTGGCCGAGCGTGGGGCGACCCTTTCCGGCAAGATGGTGGAGCGTTGCGGCAATCGACGGGGGAAATGTCGAAAACCGGGCAAATCCGGGTCCGGCCAAGCCCCAGACAAATCGAAACGCAACGAGCCCAAGTATGCTGTAGCCGATCCAGACGTGGTACGGCAAAAGAGCCGGTGGCGCGAGGAACCCGAGCACAAGTTCGGCCGTGATGCCCAGTGCAAAAAGCCAGTGGAAAAGCCGCACGCCGAAGTCCCAAACGGGAACTTCGATGTCGGTTGCGTCAGTGGAACTGATGGTGCTCACGATGGCGTTGCCTTTGTGAACACTATGTACCAGATTTGTTGACAACGCTCTGACGAAAAGCTGACAGTTTGCTGACAGGGGCATCAATTCGCTGCGACAGAGCGCCGCAAGACTCATGGACACACGCCAAAACCGCGAGCAACTTAGAATACTCTGGTTTCCCGCTGGCCGTCCGGCGATGCCATCCGGCTAAAGCTGCAGGATTAACGGGTCGGGACGGGGTGTTCGCCGCGGTAATCGTAGAAGCCGCGGCCCGCCTTGCGGCCGAGCCAGCCGGCTTCAACATATTTGACCAGCAGCGGGCAGGGGCGGTATTTGGAATCGGACAGACCGTCATGCAGGACCTGCATGATTGAAAGGCACGTATCCAGACCGATGAAATCGGCAAGCTGCAGCGGACCCATTGGGTGGTTTGCGCCAAGTTTCATGGCCGTGTCGATGGCTTCGACCGAGCCAACGCCTTCGTAGAGCGTGTAGATGGCCTCGTTGATCATCGGCAGAAGAATGCGGTTGACGATGAAGGCGGGGAAGTCCTCAGCGACGGTGATGGTCTTGTCGAGTTTGCCGACAAACTCCTTGGCCATCGTGAACGTCTGTTCGTTGGTGGCGATGCCGCGCACCAGTTCGACCAATTTCATCACCGGAACAGGGTTCATGAAATGGATGCCGATGAATTGTTCCGGACGGTCGGTGGTGGACGCAAGCCGCGTGATCGAGATCGACGATGTGTTTGTCGCCAGCAAGGCGTCCGGGCGCAGCACCGGGCAGACTGCGGCAAATATCTTTTTCTTTGTCGCCTCATCCTCTGTCGCCGCCTCTATCACCAAATCGCAAGCAGCAAGGTCCGACACGGCATTGGCAGGTTTAATATGCTTGAGCGCGGCAGAGCGCACGTCTTCAGTAATTTTTCCGGACGTGACCTGACGGGTGAGGCCGGAAGCGGCGGTGCTGATGCCTTTTTCGATCCGCTCGGGCGAGATGTCGTGCAACAGGACGTCAATGCCGGCCAAAGAACAGACCTGGGCAATGCCTGAACCCATCTGCCCTGCACCGATCACGCCTACTGTCTTGATGTTCGCCACCGTTTGGTCTCCGTTTGAAATGATTGGATGCTGAAGCTAACAGTAAAGGCCGGGGGACTGTCCGTCTACCCCGGCCGTTGTCTCCCTGGGCCCTCAGCGACGTCCCTTAGAGAGCCTTTTCAAGCTGCGGCAAAATCTCGAACAAATCCCCAACCAGTCCGTAGTCGGCCACCTGGAAGATCGGTGCTTCCTCGTCCTTGTTGATGGCGACGATGACTTTCGAGTCCTTCATGCCGGCCAGATGCTGGATGGCGCCGGAGATGCCGCAGGCGATGTAGAGGTCCGGGGCGACGACCTTGCCGGTCTGGCCGACCTGCCAATCGTTCGGAGCGTAGCCAGCGTCCACGGCTGCGCGTGACGCGCCGACGGCCGCGTTCAGTTTGTCTGCGACGGGCAGGATGACTTCCATGAACTTCTCGCTCGAACCCAGCGCGCGGCCACCAGAGATGATGATCTTGGCGGAGGTCAATTCCGGGCGGTCACTGCCTGACAGGGCTGACGAAACATATTTCGACAGACCCGGATCAGCGGCAGCCTTGATGGATTCGACAGATGCCGAACCGCCTTCGCCGGTGGAGGCAAAGGAAGCCGTGCGCACCGTGATGATTTTGATTTTGTCGGTGGATTGGACAGTCTGGATGGCGTTGCCAGCGTAGATCGGGCGCTGGAACGTGTCGGCGCTGTCGACGGCAATGACTTCCGAGATCTGCATCACATCCAGCAGTGCCGCGACGCGGGGCATCACGTTCTTGCCGGTGGTTGTGGCGGCCGCGATGATTGCATCATAGCCCGAAGCCAGCGAGACGATGAGCGCAGCAAACGGTTCTGCAACGCGCTGCTCCAGCACGGCATCATCCGCAAGAAGCACCTTCTTGACGCCTGAGAGCTTGGCGGCAGCATCGGCGACCGCCTTGCACCCTTTGCCGGCCACCAGAACATGAACGTCGCCGCCGATTTGGGCAGCTGCCGTCAGTGCCTTGTTGGTCTGGTCAGAAAGGTGGGCATTGTCGTGTTCGGCAATGAGGAGAATGGTCATTTGTTCTATTCCTTCGCTTTGCCTTAGAGAACGCCGGCTTCGTTTTTGAGCTTGTCGATCAATTCGGCAACCGACTTGACTTTGACGCCGGCCTTGCGGCCTGACGGCTCAACGGTCTTGAGGACCATGAGGCGCGGCGCGGTATCGACGCCATAATCGGCCGGCGTCTTTTCATCGAGCGGCTTCTTCTTGGCCTTCATGATATTTGGCAAAGAGGCGTAACGCGGCTGGTTGAGGCGAAGGTCGGTTGTCACCACCGCCGGGAGCTTCAGCTCAACCGTCTGCAAGCCGCCATCGACTTCGCGCGTGACGTTGAGGCCGCTGCCATTGACTTCAACCTTTGAAGCAAATGTGCCTTGCGACCAGCCGAGCAGCGCTGACAGCATCTGGCCTGTCTGGTTGGAATCATCGTCGATCGCCTGCTTGCCGCAAATAACCAGCGTTGCGCCTTCGGCTTCCGCTACGCCTTTGAGGATCTTGGCGACGGCGAGTGGCTCAACCATATCATCCGTTTTCACAAGGATGCCGCGGTCCGCGCCCATGGCGAGCGCGGTGCGGATGGTTTCCTGCGCCTGCTGCGGGCCGACCGAGACGGCGATGATTTCATCGGCCTTCCCGGCCTCTTTCAGGCGGATCGCCTCTTCGATTGCAATCTCGTCAAAAGGGTTCATCGACATTTTGACATTGGCAAGGTCAACGCCCGAACCATCAGCTCTAACCCGGATCTTCACGTTGTAGTCGACAACCCGTTTGACGGGGACAAGGATTTTCATGAGCGGTCTCGCCTTTCCTCAAATTCAGTGACGCCGTTCTATCGGCGCTGTTGCGGCTGCGATAGCCAAAAGCCGACACCGGGCTTGCGATTTCGGGCCGGGCTTAGTGAATTTTGACGTTTACGTCAATAATCTATGATGCAGAAATTCAGTCCGGGCGCCCCCATTTCGCAGGCGCACGCGCGGGCGGTGCCGGTGCGGGCGCAGGAGCAACGACGGGCGCCAGTCCTTTGTCAAACAAAGGCACCCCCTTGCGGCGCAGGACGACAACCAGCAATGCGCCGGCGATAATACCGCCGACATGGGCTGGCCAGGAAACCTGATCATCCGATTGCACAAACAGCATCAGGAACTGGAATGCGATCCACAGCACAAGCGGTATCCAAGCCGGTATGCGCAGCGGCACGCGCATGAGCACCAACACCCAGAGTTTGACGCGCGGATGGAGCATCAAATAGGCAGAGACACAGCCTGCTACCGCGCCAGACGCGCCGATGAGCGGCATTTGGCTGTCAGGGATGATGACGCCATGCAGAAACGCGCCGGCGGCGGCGCAAGCCAGATAGAAAAACAGAAATTTCATATGACCGAGCGCGTCTTCGACATTGTCGCCGAACACCCACAGAAACAGCATGTTGCCGCCGAGGTGGAAAATGTCGGCATGCAAAAACGCGTAAGTCAGGTAGGTGAAATTCTCCGGCACGAGAATATCGGCAGGCGCGAGTTCAGCGAAGTCGTTGACCACGGCAGGAATGTAACCAAGCCCGAGCACCGGTCCGTAGGACGCTTCCTCGCTGACGCCCAGTGTCGTCAGCATATAGACAATCACATTGGCGATGATCAGCCCCAGGGTCACATACTGAAATCTGATGTGGCGCAGTTCGTTGGCGTCGTGAAGCGGAATGAACATGCGCTGCGTCCGTGAATGATTACCTGTTGGCTCCGGGCACCCATAACACGTCGCTTGCGCCATTGTCATTGACGACCCGAGAGGCGACAAACAGGAAATCCGACAAGCGATTAAGGTATTTGACCGCCTCCGGATTGACCGCTTCCATCTGCGCCAGTTCGACTGTGATGCGCTCGGCGCGGCGGGTGATTGTGCGCGCCAGATGCAGCGCTGCCGCTGCCGGCGAGCCGCCGGGCAGGACAAAACTTTTCAGCGGTTTGAGATTTGCATTCAATTTATCGATCGACTTCTCCACCCAGACAACCTGCGCGGCAACAGCCCGCAAGGGTTCGTACTCGGGCTTTTCCTTAGTGTGCGGCGTGGCAAGGTCAGCGCCGACATCGAACAAGTCGTTTTGTATGTGCGCCAGCATGGCATCCAGTTCCGTATCTTTGGCGGTGTGGATGCGCGCCAGGCCGACGGCAGAGTTGGCCTCGTCCACCGTGCCATAGGCATCGATGCGCACGTCGCATTTCAAGCGGCGCTCCTTGCCCACCAGACCAGTGGTGCCGTCATCGCCGGTGCGGGTGTAGATTTTTGACAGTGTGACCATGATGCGTCCTTAAGCGGGGCGTGCGAAATAGATAACCAGCACGATCAGCACGACGGCGATCGCTTGCAAGAGGACGCGCAGTTGCATCAGTTTGTTGGACGTATTGGCTGATCCGCCCTTCATCATGTTGCGCAATCCAGCCATCAGGGCCGCGACGACGCCCAGCATGACAATGAACGCAAGAACTTTAAGGGCGAGCGACATGGGTAGCCTTTCACAATTCGATCATGCTCACGACCATCTGGACATGAGCGAATAGAGCCAGGAAGCCGGGAGGGCGCGCTTGAGGGCGACTCCCAGTTTGGCCGGGGTGGTCACCACATAGTGCGGGCGGGGCCGTTCGGAAAGCAGGGCATGCCTCAGCACTTTGTACACCGCCTCCGGTCCAAGTTTGCCTGCTGCTTTCGTCTTTCCGCCTGAACGAAGCAGGGCGAGCCGCTGTTCATAGGCTGCTTTGTGTGGCGAGTTTTGGGTGTCGAGATATTTGTCGGCCATGGCGGCGGCATTGACTGCGATCATTGACGTTATCGCCCCGGGGTTGAGCATCGAGACGTGGATCCCGCTGCCTTGGAGTTCCATGCGCATGGTCAGCATGAGGCCTTCGATGGCATGTTTGGACGCATTGTAAGCGCCGCGCCATTTTTGCGGCACGAGGCCGAGTATCGATGAGTTGAAGATGATGCGGCCATGGCCTTGCCGGCGCATCACCGGAACAATGCGCCGCGTCAGGTCGTGCCAGCCGAAAACATTGGTTTCAAACTGTTCGCGCAGTGCGTCCATCGGCACGTCTTCGACAGCGCCCGGCTGGGCATAGCCGCCATTGTTGAACAGTGCATCAAGCCTCCCGTCAGTAGCGGCCAGAACATCATCGACCAGTTTCTTGATTGATACCGGATCGCGGTAGTCGAGAAAAAACGTTTCGAACCCATCGGCTCTAAGCCGGTCAATGTCCTCCGTTTTGCGGGCTGTGGCCAGGACCCGCCAGCCATCCTGCCTCAGCGCGACAGCGCAATGCGCCCCGATCCCGGACGAACAACCGGTGACCAGGATTGTTTTCTTGTCGCTCATACATGCTTCCCTGCGGCAAATGCAGCCATGCGGCTTGCCAAATCGGGTGAAGACTTCCCATATTCGCAATGCACGTGCAACGCAGGCAAAGCCATGTTGAAAAAGATAGCTGTCTTCAAACGCATCCTGTTTGATGCGTTGGGACATTACAATGATGATGATGGCTGGGCGATGTCGAGCCATGTCGCGCTGTCATCGCTGATGGCATTGTTTCCGTTTTTGATCTTTGCCGGAACACTGGCGGCATTCCTGGGCGCGGATGCATTTTCAGAGACGGCAGTGCATCTGATTTTCGATACCTGGCCAAAGAGCATCGCTGACCCGATCGCCCGGGAGGTCCAAAACGTGCTGACTGTGCCGCGCGGCGGGCTTTTGACGGTGTCAATCATCGCGGCTGCCTATTTTGCTGCTTCCGGCATCGAAGCGTTGCGGGTCGCGCTCAATCGCGCATACCGCGAAAAGGAGACACGCTCGCTTCTCTTCAGGCGCACGCAAAGTCTCTTGTTTGTCATTGTTGCCGCGCTGGGGATGGCCGCCATCAGCTTCCTTTTGGTGTTGGCTCCACTTGCAGTGCATTTGGCCACTAAATGGCTGCCCTGGATCGACAGCTATACGTATACAATCAGCTTTTGGCGCTTTCTCATTGCCATCGTCGTTTTGATTTTCGGTCTGTTTGCCGTCCACCTGTGGCTGCCGGACGGCAACCGCCCGTTTCGCTATATATTGCCGGGCATTGTCATCACGCTTGTGGCGTGGGTGGTGAGCGCGCTGGTTTTTGCCAGCTACCTTGCGCGATTTGCCAACTATTTCTCGACCTACGCCGGCCTTGCCTCCATCATGGTGGCGATGGTGTTTTTGTACATTCTCTCGTCTATTTTCATCGTCGGGGCGGAGATCAACGCCGCCATCCACCTTTATGCCGAATCGCGCAAACGCATTTCCCGCGGCTGAGCGGTGGCGACCCAGACCGACACGGCAACAACGGCCATACCAGCGAGTTGCATTGGAGTGAGTGTCTCGTCGAACAAGAGCCATGCCATCAGCGCAGTGACGGCGGGGACCAGATAGAATAGCGCGCCGACCCGGTTCATCGAGCCATCGCGGATCAGCTGCATCAATAGGAAAATCGCCCCGATTGACAGCACGATCACCAGCCATGCCATGGCGAACCAAAGCACGGGAACCGGATCAAATTGCTGGGTTTCAAACATGAGCGACAACAAAAGCGTCAATAGTGTCGCACCGGCATATTGAAGGGCAGTGCCGGTCACCAGATCGGACGCTTTGCCGGTTTTCTTCTGCCAGACAGTGCCCGCGCTGATGGCAAGCACGGCCGAAAAGGACGCCAAAATGGTCGTGCAATTGATGCCGGGCGAAGCCAGCGCAAGTTTTGGCCACAGGACAAATAACACCCCGGCAAGCCCGGAAAGGAGTGCCAGCCAGTGGCGCGACCCGGAGCGCTCGCCCAAGAGGATCGCGGCAAACAGCGTGGTCAGGATTGGTTGCAAGCCGACAATCAGCGCTGACATGCCTGCCGGCAAACCGTTGCGGATCGCCCAGAATACACAGGCCAGATACGCCCCATGCACCAGCGCGCCCGCGATCACAGCATTTGCCGCGTTTTTTCCAGATGGCCAGCGCCGCCGCGTTGCAGTGGCAAATCCGGCAAGAACAATACCGGCAATCGTGAACCGGACGGCGAGAAACCAGAACGGTTCGGCATGCGGCATGGCATACTTTGCGCCAATGAATCCCGTTGCCCAAAGGAGCACAAACAAGGCTGGCATGATCTGTTTGGGCATGTTGCTCGATTTACCATTGCGCTGGATAATTCACCAGAAACAGCCTGTTAACCATTCCGGTATAGGAATTGTTAATCCCGCCATTGCTTGTTTTGTGTCAGGTGTACAATCGGTCAGGTGACCTGAAGAGGTATGTCATGTTCTTCGCCATGGATACACAAACCCAACTGTTTTTGTTTACGACCATCGTACTTGGGTCGTTTTTTCTCGCCAATGCGATGCACGGCGTTCTCGGGCCTGACGGTTTTGGTGTCTTTGGCAATATGCTGGTCATTGCGGCCGGGTTTTTCATCGGGCTTTGGTTTGGCCGCTATTACGGCTTTTCCATCCGCAATTTTGAAATCGGCGTGATTGCGGGACTTTTCGGATCTTTCCTGTCGCTGTTGATGCTCAGCGTCACGAAAGCGCTGCTGAACCGGTTTTGACGGCTCACCGCGCACCAAAACCCAAATCCGCCCTGATTTGTTCCGGCTTTGCGCCGTTGCGCCGCATTTCGCGCAGCGGCGTTGAGGCTGCGCTTTTCGACAGTTTCTCCCCGGTTCCATCCAGGATAAGCCGGTGATGGTGGTAGGCGGGTTCGGGCAGACCGATAAGGACCTGTAACAGTCGGTGGATGGCAGTTTGCAGAAAAAGGTCCATGCCGCGCACGACATGGGTCACGCCCTGCAGCGCATCATCTACGACCACAGACAGATGATAGCTCGTCGGCGTGTCTTTGCGGGCGATAATCACGTCGCCCCATTGGGCAGGTTCTGCCTTTACCGTGACCAAATTGCCGGAACTCAATTCTTGCCAGCCTAGCGATCCGCTGAGCGTTTCAATCGCCTTTTCCATGTTCAGTCGCCAGGCAAAATGCCCAGTCGCTGAGACGGGCGATTCAATGTTGTCCCAGAAAACATCCCGCTCAACATGCGGGTGCAGTGGCATGCCGAGTGGATCTTTAGCCGATCCATCGGCCATACTTGCTGCCTGCGTCCGGGTTAGAAAAGAGGGATAGACAAGTCTTGCCTTGATCAGCGCGCCGAGCGCATGTGCGTAGTCTTCAAAATGTTCCGACTGGCGGCGCACCGGCGTTTCCCACTCCAACCCGAGCCATTCCAGGTCCTCGTATATGGCCCTTTCAAACTCGGGCCGGGCGCGCGTCAGATCAACGTCTTCGATGCGCAGCAGAAAACGGCCGCCGGTTTGCGCTGCCATCTGTGCGTTGAGCAGCGCCGAATAGGCATGGCCGAAATGCAGATAGCCGTTCGGGCTTGGCGCAAATCGGAAAACGGGTGGACTCACTGTGCTTCGTTCTTTCATTATTGGTCCGCCAGTTGATAATGTGCAGGCGCCGCCGAGGAAAGCCTTTTGCGAACCATCGACACACTTGAGGATTTGCAGTGCGACCTTTCGGCATTGCTGGAACTGGACCCATGCTTGCGTCCTGCGGCTGAAGTCGCTGGCGGGCTGCCGCTGCGCCGAACAGAACCGGGATTTGCCAGTCTGAGTTCAATTATCGTCTCCCAACAGGTTTCCAAGGCGAGCGCCGATGCAATTTTCCGGCGGTTGGAGGCGCTGGACGTTCTGCATGATGCCGCCCTGTTTGCACTCCAAGAGCCCGAACGGCTGCTGGGCGCCGGCCTGTCGCGCCCAAAGCTCAAGACGCTGCTGGCCGCGGCACATGCGTGCAGCAATGGAGGACTTGATCTCCATGGACTTTGCCATCTGCCGGCCGATCAGGCGATTGCAACGCTCACGGCCATTTCCGGCATTGGGCCTTGGACTGCGGAAGTGTACCTGCTGTTTGCCGCCGGCCACCCGGACATTTTCCCATCCGGCGACATTGCGCTGCAAAATGCTTGGCAAATGATTTTTGGCACTCCCACGCGCCCGACAGCCAAGGAATTGGCCGCTTCAGCGCAAATCTGGTCGCCGTGGCGCGGTACGGCGGCGCGGCTGCTCTGGGCCTACTATGGGGTCAAACGCGGTTTGAACGGTAAAACGCCCGTCTAAAAGCAACATTGCGACAATGCGTGCTATTTTTCCCGCTTCACATTCCCGTCATGTGCGAATTACAGTGTGATTGGAAACAGACAGAATTTGCCATGAGGTGATTCTTGAACGTAGCGGTCTCGCCAGATTCCCTTCCGGCCCTCGTGCTCAACGCGGATTACCGCCCGCTGAGCTATTACCCGCTGTCGCTCTGGTCCTGGCAGGACTCGATCAAGGCGGTGTTTCTTGACCGCGTCAACATCGTCGCCGAGTACGAAACCAAGGTCACCTCGCCGTCATTTTCGATGAAATTGCCGAGTGTTGTCAGCCTCAAGCACTACATAAAACCCAGCCGCCACCCGGCATTCACCCGGTTCAACGTGTTTCTGCGCGACCGGTTCCAGTGTCAGTATTGCACGTCGCCGGACGACCTGACCTTTGATCATGTGATCCCCCGCCGCTGCGGCGGGCAGACGACCTGGGAGAATGTTGTGGCGGCCTGTTCGCCCTGCAATTTGAGGAAGGGCGGCGACTTGCCGCAGCATGCGCGTATGTTCCCGCGTCAGAAGCCGTACCAGCCGACGGTACAAGATTTGCACAACAACGGCCGCTCGTTTCCGCCAAACCATCTGCATGACAGCTGGATGGACTACCTCTATTGGGACGCGGTTCTGGAACCTTGAGCTGCGTTTGCCTTACGACCGCCAAGCGGCGCGCAGTGCGCCAAGCATCAGCGCCAAGCTGGCCGGAACATTCCATCCCGCCATCGACAGGCCGAGAATGCGCAATGCCGCTTTGTCGCATGAGGGTGGGCGCTTGGCATTGATATCGCCGAGCAGGTCATTGGCATCCGTCGTGATGCTGGTTGCGGCAGCCACGCAATCCGTCGGACCGGCCCACCAAGCCCATTCGACGCCGGCATGATAGGCGGCAATTGCCAATCCGTAAGCCATCAACAGACCGCCAATTGCCAGCAAGCCTTTGGTCAGGCATTTCGGCCAGTCTTGGTGCGAAGATGTGGCCGCAAGCAGCATGATCGGTGCGCCAACGTAGTAGGGCGTGCGCTGATCGAGGCAGAGCTTGCAGGGGATATAGCCGCCGATATGCTCAAAAGCGAGCGCCGTGCCGACGACTGCGGCCATGGCAGCGGCGAGAACGAGCGCGGTTCTGGTCGTGGATCGGTCAAAATAGTCCAGCATGCTCATTTCCGTCCCGTTCACCCGAAATACTTGAAGGCCAAATACAGCATAATCAGGACAGCCGCAGCCGCCCCTGCTATCAGTCCCAGGCGCTTTTCGACGAATTCCTGTATCGGCGCGCCATACTTGCGCAGCAGCCACGCCAGGAAAAAGAACCGCGCGCCGCGCGCGGCAATGCAGGAGGCGATGAACACCCAGATGTTAACCGCCGCAGCACCGGACAGGATCGTCACGACCTTGATTGGCGGCAAATGCGCAAGACCGGATGTGACCAGCATCAAGAGAATGGTGTCGGCATTTGACGAGCCGCGCAGCGCCTCAAACGTATCGAGTTTGCCGTAGAACTCAAGCACCGGTTTGGCGACCGACTCATAAGCATAAAAGCCGATCATCCAGCCAAAAATGCCGCCCAGCACTGACGCAACAGTGGCCACCAGCGCATAGCGCCAGGCGCGGTCGCGCCGTGCCAGCACCATAGGCAAAAACAGAACATCAGCCGGAATGAGAAAGAACGAGCTTTCGATAAAAGCGATGACGGCCAGCCATACTTCGGCGGATTTGCGTGCTGCAAGCGAAAAGGTCCAGTCATACAGGCGACGAAGCATTCAACCATCCTTTGCAGCGGCGGGACCTCCTAGCCGTTCGCGGTTTGCGCGGCAAGATGACAGCAGCAATGAGCGCACAACAAATGCTGGCGTTTCCGGTTGACCACAGTGCCAAGTATGTTTTATCCAGCGCGCTGACCGCAAACCGGTCCTGCCCCTGTGGTGAAATTGGTAGACGCGCTCGACTCAAAATCGAGTTCCGAAAGGAGTGCTGGTTCGATTCCGGCCAGGGGCACCAATTGATTGTTTGAAGATGTTCAAGCCAGCTCATAAGGCTGGCTTTTCTTGCAAAAATGGCCGCTTATCATCGATATCAGTCTTGTGTTGCCCGTTCATGCGCGCAGCATTACGTTGTCTGTCAACGGATCTGCTGGCCGTTATCCTGGCTTTTGGGGCAGGCCAACAGTGTCGGGGCCTACGAGCGCAGTTTACGGACACCGTCATCAAGAACGCGAATCCAAGGGAATCCATTTGATGTCTCTGCGAAGGTGAAGGTTTGCAGCTTTCGGTTGGCCCGAAGTGCTTAAACCTTTAGCGCCTCGCCTGTCGTTTTGCCGGAAAGCAGAGGTAACGCCCTATTGGCGCTTACCCTTCCGTAAATCGGGCGAAAGCGCGCGATGTGTGAAAGAATGCTCGGGAACTCTTAGCCTTTAGTATAAATCGAGGCCAACTCGTTCGAGATAATCGCCGCTGAACTGTTTGCCTGGAAGCGCTAAAAAGACACGGCGTCAAACACCGATGGTGAGCGCGAATGGCTCGACAGCCTAGGTTGGGGACCTATTGATTTTGGCGAAATGGCAGGCAAAAGGCTGCAATCTTCTGCGTCAAACCGCTCGAACAGGCTTCACCGTCCTTCGCGCTTTCCATTGCTTTTTTCGCCTTTTGCCTGCCATTTCGCCAAAATCAACAGGTCCAGACCCTAACTCGATTGATGTGACGGCGCCCCAACGGCTAAGCGTTCACTGTACCGCCTTCATCTTGGCGATGCTGTGCTGTTACTCCTGATTTGCGAATTCATCTATTTCCCTTAGGTCATGTTCGCTTTGCGCGAACGCCTCGCTCATTTTACGAAATTTTTCAGGTTGGCATATTCGGTAATAAGCAGAAAATGATTCGTCAGCGTGCAGTAATCAACTTCTAGCTTCAAAAACACTGGTGAGAATCCTAAGCAGTTATTCGCAATGGCTACGCGAAAAACGACGACTTCACAGTGTTATTGGGGCGTTCTGTTCCAGTAAATTTGATCTGAACGTCCCGGGCAGCATCTTTTATTACCTCCCGGTCAAAGCAGAAAAATAACTTGGGGTTGCTCCTGCGATTCACGCAGCGGCGGAGCTTTGTCGAATGTCGAGGGGGCGGAATGTTTGGTCGTTTTAGCGAGATGCTGTTGTACCGGAAACTGTCGGCAACAGGCGAAGGCATTGAGGCTGACCAGCGCTTAACTGAAGGCGACACGCCAATCGTGCCATCTGAGGCAACCGGCAGCGTCTTTGCGGCCGAATCGTCCATTCTTCGCGCGCTCCGTGCTGGCGCGGCAGCTCTGTTTTATGCAAGCGCGGCCGCCACCACTCTGTTTTCCAATGCGGCCTACTCGGATCCTGCTGACAATCCCGTAAATTTTAGCCGGACCACGGCAGGAGCCATCGCCACAACTGTCCCGGACGGGGTTTGCGGCTTCACCTCTGTTGCGGTCGGCGGCGGCGGCGGCTCGTCCTCGGCGGCAGCCGGGACCGGCGGGCAGGGCGGCGGCGCTGCATCTATCAGCGCGACATTCAAGGCCCTGCCGCTGCAGGCGGTTACAGGCGCTGTCGCCTCAGGCGGGCTGGCGGGCGCAACCCCCACTGGCGGCACGGGAACCCAGTCCGGCGGCACAGGCGGCGCAATCACATCGGCAACCATCCACAGAGGCTCCGGCGGCGGCGGCAGCACATCGCTGTCGATCGGCGGTGTCCAGCTGATCGTTGCCGGTGGCGGCGGCGGCGGCGGCGCAGCACACGGAAACACGCCGAATTCCAATGGCGGGAATGCTGGCGCGGCGGGCATCACGGCCGGCGTTGCGGCGCCGGGCGTCAACGGATCAATTGGTGCCAACACCACTGCTGTCGGCGGCGTGCTTGGAACCGTCGGCGGCGGGCAAGGCGGCCAGGCAGCGGCAGGCGGAACCGGCGGTGTCAACAGCATTAACGCGACCGAGAACGGATTTGCGGGAACCGCGGCAGGCGCAGGCGGCAATGGCGGCGTCGACACCGGAACGGATTCTGCTGGTGGCGGTGGCGCAGGGTTTACCGGCGGCGGCGGCGGCGCTTCGACCAACGGCGATACATCCATGGGCGGCGGCGGCGGCGGCGGCTCGAGCTTCGTGCGCAGCACATCTCCGACCGTTCAGGCGACCGCAGCGGCGTCTGTCTCAGGCAACGCCATGCCAAGCATTGGCGTCGGCGCTTTGCCCGGCGCGACAGGTTCAATGTCGCTGACCTGGGTTCCCTGTCTCTACACGCTGAACGTAGCGAAATCAGTCTCGTCCCCTGCCGTCAATGCAGGCGGACGCGTGGTGTGGACAGTGTCGGTGACCAATACCGGCCCCGATCCAATGACACGCGGCGACACACTGACGCTCGCCGATACACTGCCTGTTGGTCCGAATGGCGCGCCAACGCCAGCCTTCCGGGTTTTGTCGGTTGGCACAAGCGGCGGCTCGAATGCTGACCTGGAAAGCGGAGCTGTAACCTGCACAGGACTGTCTGTCGGTGCAGCAATGCCGTCCAGCACGACATGCACACGCCCCTACAGCGCGCTCTCCGCCCCCGGCGCGCCAAGCGGCGGCACGCGCGGTTTGAATTCAGGTGAAACGCTGACGATCACCTACGAGCAGATCATTTCGAACACCGCCGCCTGCTCCACAATCACCAACACCGCGACAGCAGTTGACCGCACCGCCGCAGGATCGACCACGACCCGCACGGCCAACGCGCCGCTTTCGATCAACTGTTACGATCTTGCAGTCACAAAGTCCGTGAGTCCAACCGCCCCCGCCTCCGGTCAAGTTTTGACCTGGACCGTGGCAGTCACCAACAACGGCGCGGCTGACATGCAGGGTCCCGATGACACTGCAGCAAACCCGCTCATCATTACTGACGCAGCACCGGCCACAAATGTATCCGCGCCCACATCCTTCACATCCACCGGCCCGGCGGGCGCCTGTGCCTATGCAGGCGGCACGATCACATGCCCATCTGGCCTTGCCTCTGGCTCGACGCAGACATTCACATTTCAGCAAACTGTCAGCCCAACGGCTGTGAGCGGAGCTGTCATTGCAAACACGGCGATTGTAACCGACTTCCGCACGGGAGATTCAAATGACAGCGCTCTGGCCTCTGCCACGGTTCCGCCGACGACCATTGCAATTACGAAAATAAGCAATGGCGGTGTTGGCGCGTTCACCTTTAACGGCAATAACGGCTTCGGCGCGGCTCAGACAATAACAACAGTCACGCCCGGCACAGCAGTGACTGGAACACCCCGCACGCTTGCGGCGGCCGCGACGGCAACCACAATCACGGAAACCATTCCCTCAGGCTATGTGCTCGCCTCGGCGAGCTGTACCGGAATGGGAACAGGCGGGACCGCAACGCCAAATCTGGCGGCGGGAACACTTGCGCTGAATGCGGCAGCCACTGCTGCCGGCTCCAGTATTGCTTGTACCTTCACCAACACGAAGACGCCAACCGTAAAGGTTCAAAAGTCGACCGTTGGCGCATTTGGCGGACCGTTCGCCTTCACTCAGACCAATCTCGCCAGCGCGCCTGCGGATGTAACGACGACCGCCGTGACGACACCCGCGCCCGCATCGCCAGCGGCAATCAATGTTTCGGCAATTGGCGCAGATGTCACACTGACGGAAACGCCAGTTGCTGGCTATCTCCTCGCCAGCGCCGTCTGCACCGATGCCAACAGCGCGATCACCGGAAATTCCGGCTCGATCGGCACACTTACGGGCAATGTCCTGACCATCCCGCCGGTGAATGTGAAAGCAGGCTCTGATTACACGTGTCTGTTCACCAACGCCAAGCTCCCGACAATCACGCTGACGAAGATTTCGAACGGCGGTATTGGAGCGTTCACCTTTAACGGCGACAACGGCTTTGGCGCGGCTCAAACGATCACCACGGTGACCTCGGGAACAGGCGTCGCGGGTTCCTCGCGCACCTTGGCTGCGGCTGCGACAGCGACAACAATCACTGAAACAATTCCCGCCGGCTACGCGTTGACCTCCGCCACCTGCACCGGCATGGGCGCGGGCGGAACGGCAACGCCAAACCTTGCCACGGGCGCGCTCTTGCTGGACAGCGCCGCCACGGCGGCCGGCTCGGCCATTGCCTGCACATTCACGAACGGCAAGCTGCCGACGATCAATCTGACCAAAGTCTCGAATGGCGGCGCCGGCGCGTTCAGTTTCAGTGGCAACAATGGGTTTTCCAATCAGACGATTACGACCACGGCAAGCGGAGCCGCAGTTTCTAGCGCCGTGCAGACGCTGGCCGCTGTGTCGACAATTACCACAATCACGGAGGCCATTCCGGCCGGTTACACACTGACCAGTATCACCTGCACCGGAACTGGAACCGGCAACACCACAAACAACCTCGCAGCGGGCTCAGTGCAGATCAATGCCTTGGGCACCGCCCCGGGCAAGGTCATAAACTGCATCTTCACCAACACGAAGTTTCCGACGATCACGTTGACCAAAGTCTCCAACGGCGACGTCGGCGCGTTCGCCTTCAACGGCGACAACGGATTTGGCGCGGCGCAGACGATCACCACGCTCACGCCAGGAACCGGTGTTTCCGGTTCGGCCCGCACACTGGCCGCTGCGGCGACTGCGACGACAATCACGGAATCCGTTCCGGCAGGATATGCGCTCGCCTCCGCCGCCTGCACCGGCTTGGGCGCTGGCGGAGGCGCCACGCCGAATTTGTCCACTGGCGCTTTGACACTTGACGCAGCCGCGACCGCTGCGGGCTCAAACATCGCCTGCACGTTCACAAATGCCAAGCTGCCGACGATCACGCTCAGCAAAGTCTCGAATGGCGGCGCCGGCGCATTCACCTTCAACGGCGACAACGGGTTTGGCGCGGCGCAGACGATCACAACGGTGACATCGGGAACAGGCGTTTCGGGCGCTGCGCGCACTCTGGCCACCGCCGCTGCTGCCACAACAATCACGGAATCCGTTCCCGCGGGATATGCGCTCGCCTCCGCCGCCTGCACCGGCATGGGAGCGGGTGGAACGGCAACCCCCAACCTTGCAACAGGCGCATTGGCTTTGAACGCGGCCGCGACCGCACCGGGATCAAACATTTCCTGCACGTTCACCAACTCCAAGCTGCCTGTGATTCAGCTGACAAAAGTTTCCAATGGCGGCGCCGGCGCCTTCACCTTCAATGGCGATAACGGATTTGGCGCTGCGCAGACGATCACAACGGTGACATCGGGAACAGGCATATCGGGCGCTGCGCGCACTCTGGCTGCGGCTGGCACAGCAACGGCGATCACGGAGTCGATTCCCGCAGGTTACGCGCTGGCGTCCGCTTCCTGCACCGGCATGGGAGCGGGCGGAACCGCCACGCCCAATCTTGCAACAGGAGCGCTTGCGCTCGACAGCGCAGCCACCGCCGCCGGCTCGAACATCGCCTGCACATTCACAAATACCAAGCTGCCGACGGTGCGCCTGACAAAGATCAGCAATGGCGGCGCGGGCGCATTTTCCTTCACCGGCGACAATGGTTTTGTCTCAGACACGATCACGACAATCTCGTCGGGCTCAGGCGTTCAAGGAGCTCTCAAGACGCTCACTGCCGCTTCAACACCGACAACAATCACTGAGTCCGTTCCTGCAGGCTATGCGCTTGTCTCAGCGACCTGCACCGGCTTGGGGTCGGGCGGAACCGCCACGCCGAACCTCGCGACGGGAACGCTTGTGCTTGACAGCGCGGCCACTGCCGCCGGCTCGAATATCGCCTGCACATTCACAAATGCCAAGCTGCCGACAATCCAGCTGACCAAAATCTCGAACGGCGGCGTGGGCGGCTTCACCTTCAACGGCGACAACGGCTTTGGAGCCGCGCAGATCATCACGACCGTGACCTCTGGCACGGGCGTCTCCGGCGCAATCCGCCCGCTGACTGCGCCTGGCGCGGCGACAAGCGTCACCGAGTCAATTCCCGCAGGCTACACGCTGACGTCAGCGTCCTGCACCGGCATGGCGGCGGGCGGAACCGCAACACCAAATCTTGCGACGGGAACCGTTGTGCTCGACCCGGCTGCGACCGCAGCAGGCTCAGCTATCGCCTGCACCTTTACTAACGCCAAACTGCCGACAGTAACGCTCACCAAAATATCCAATGGCAGTGTCGGCGCGTTCTCCTTCACTGGCGACAACGGATTGACAAGCCAGACGATCACCACGTCGTCGTCTGGCGCAGGCGTGACGGGTGCGGCGCAGACACTAGCGTCGGCGGCAACGTCCACGACAATCACGGAAGCCATTCCTTCAGGCTTTGCGCTGACATCAGCCACCTGCACCGGCATGGGGACGGGCGGAACCGCCACGCCGAATCTTGCGACTGGAGCGCTTGTACTCGACAGCGCGGCCACCGCCGCGGGCTCGAACATCGCCTGCTCGTTTACAAACGGCGTGCCAAAATTCACCATCGCCAAGTCCGTTGATCTGGCCTCTGTTTCTGCACCAGGGACAGTGAACTATCAGGTGACCGTCACCAATAATGGCGCGGTCAGCTTGACCTCACCATCCTTGACGGATTCTCTGACGCAAGGCGGCTCTGCGCGCACGTTAGCGAGCGGACCAACGCTTGTGTCGGGCGATCTCGCGCCTGTCGGCGTGTTCGACATCGGCGAGACGTGGACATACCAGGCGTCTTATGCCGTCACCCAGGCTGACATCGACAATGGCGCCGCCCTGTCGAACACCGCAACTTTTGACACCGATCAAACTGTGCCGATCGCCTCCAACGCCGCTACCACATCCATCGTGCAGGGCCGGTCAATGAGCGTGGCGAAGACGGCGGTGACCGTTAACTTCCTGAACATTGGCGACCTTGTCAGCTACGAATATCTGGTGACCAATACCGGCAATGTGACGTTGACCGATCCCGTCACTGTGTCTGATAACCGGGTAACGCCGGTCAACTGTCCCGCGCTGCCGCTGGGCGGCCTGGCGCCCGGCGCGACTCTGACCTGCACCGCCGATTACCATCTGGTGCTTGAAGATCTCGACATCGGTTCCGTCACAAACTTGGCTTCCGCAACGAGCGGGCCAACGACATCGCCGCAGACATCCGAGACCGTTCCGTCGGGCGCCACTCCAGCGCTCACCATAGGGAAGTCGTCGGCGACCGCCGACTTCAACAATGTCGGCGACACTATCGCCTATTCATTCCTGGTCACAAATTCCGGCAACGCAACGCTGACCCGGACCATCAATGTCACTGACAACAAGATTGGCGCAATCGCCTGTTTCACGCCGACGGGCGCGGACCCGACTTTCATGCCGTCCGAAACCGTGACCTGCACGGCAAACTACACTGTCACCCAGGCTGATCTCGATGCCGGTTTTGTCACCAACCAGGCGTTCGCCTCAACGACCTATGGCGCGGCCAATATTCCTGTGACCTCGCCGCCCGACAGCTTGACGGTCAACGCTGTGCAAAACCCGCAACTGACCGTGGCCAAATCCGCTGGAGCGCTTCCCATCACAGCAGTTGGCCAGGTTCTCACCTATACGATCAATATCGACAATACCGGCGACGTGACGCTGTCGACCATCAATGTCAGCGATCCGCTGATCCCCTCCTTGTCCTGCACCATCGCCAGCCTTGCCCCCGGCGTTGCCGACAGTAGCTGCACGGGAACCTACACCGTTACCCAGGCCGATTTTGACGCTGGCGCCATTGTCAACACGGCCTCGGCTTCCGGTCTGACGCCGCAGGGCGCGCCCGTGTCAGACACGGGCGGTCTTTCCACGCCTATAACCCAGATTTCGTCGATGGAATTGCTGAAGGGCGTGACCTTCAACGACGAAAATGGCGACGGTCATGCACAGATCGGCGAAACGCTGAGCTATCAGTTTACTGTTTCAAACTCCGGCAACACCACTCTGACCAACATTGCGGTCACTGATCCAAGTGTGACAATTCTCGGCGGGCCGCTGACATCCCTTGCCGTCGGGGCGTCGGACAGTTTTACCTTCACAGCAGCTTACGCTTTGACGGCTACCGATCTTGCCGCCGGCTCACACCAAAATCAGGCCTTTGGTTCCGCCGACACGCCGCTTGCCGGACCCATCAGCGACACATCCGACAGCACAAATCCGGCTGACGAAACCGGCGGCGGATCGGACCCAACGACGATTCTCCTGTCAGCCGCGCCGGTTGTGGCCACTGGCGACACGCCGCCATCGGTCAATGGCGCAACCGGCAATCCGTCCGTGGTCAACGCCTTTGCCAATGACACGCTGAACGGCGTGGCTGTTGTGCCTGGCGCCATCACCGCGACAGTTCTGACCCCTGCCGCCAACCCCGGCGTTGTCCTTGATCCGGCGACCGGCATTGTCTCGGTCGCTGCGGGAACGCCAGCGGGCTTGTACACGATCACCTACCAGATCTGCGAAGCGCTCAACCCGGCCAACTGCGCTGTTGCTGTCGCCACGGTCGATGTGATCGCCGCGCCGGTTGTGGCTGCCGATGACGCAGGAACGGTGAACGGGCTGACGGGCGGAACAGTGCCGGGCTTGAATGCGCTGGGGAATGATACCTTGAATGGCCTGGCCATTGCCCCGGCTGACGTCACCCTTGTTCCGGTGACCGCCGGACCTTTGACAGTCAACGCCGACGGCTCGGTGACCGTCGCGCCTAACACGCCCGCCGGGCCGTACACAGTGGCCTATCAGGTCTGCGAAGTCCTGAACCCCGCCAACTGCGACACCGCCGATGTTGTGATCACGGTCGATGCCGCGCCGATGGCCGCGCTTGACGATGCAGGCTCCTCGACGCCGCTGGGCGGCACAGTGCCGGGCCTCAATGTCCTGGCCAATGACACGCTGAACGGCGTGGCCATGGTTCCGGCCGATGTCACCATCACGCCGGTCACCACAGGTCCGCTCACCGTCAACGCCGATGGCACGGTCACAGTGGCTCCCGGCACGCCCGCGGGTCCTTACACGGTCAGCTACACGGTCTGCGAAGTCCTCAACCCGGCCAACTGCGACACCGCCGATGTGATCATCACGGTCAACGCCGGCAACATTGCCGCCGATGCCGACGCGGTCTCGGGCGTCAACGGCCTGACCGGCGCGGCCGATGTGCTGGACGTGCTGGCGGGCGATACGCTGAACGGTTCGCCTGCGACCCTCTCCACGGTCAACCTGTCGGTGGTGACGCCTGCCGCCAACCCGGGCGTGACGCTCGATCCGGCCACGGGTCTGGTCTCGGTCGCTGCGGGAACGCCAGCGGGCTTGTACACGATCACCTACCAGATCTGCGAAGCGCTCAATCCGGCCAACTGCGCTGTTGCTGTCGCCACGGTCGATGTGATCGCCGCGCCGGTTGTGGCTGCCGATGACGCAGGCTCCTCGACGCCTCTGGGCGGAACAGTGCCGGGCCTGAATGTCCTGGCCAACGACACGCTGAACGGCGTGGCCATGGTTCCGGCCGATGTCACCATCACGCCGGTCACCACAGGTCCGCTCACCGTCAACGCCGACGGCACGGTCACAGTGGCTCCCGGCACGCCCGCGGGTCCTTACACGGTCAGCTACACGGTCTGCGAAGTCCTCAACCC
>JBAVTG010000055.1:0-4230 GCA_049696015.1 Rhizobiaceae bacterium
GCGGTTTCCAACGCCATCAACATGCCCTCGATCACCGCGGAAGAAGCGCCGCGCCTGAAGCCCTACGTCAAGCTGGCCGAATGCCTTGGCGCATTCGTCGGCCAAGTCACCGACGAGCCAATCCAGGAAGTGGAAATCCTGTTTGACGGCTCGACGGCATCGATGAACACCAAGGCGCTGATTTCAGCGACGCTTGCCGGTCTCATCCGCCCGCAAGTCGCTGACGTCAACATGGTCTCCGCCCCGATCATGGCCAAGGAACGCGGCATCATGCTGTCGGAAATCAAACGCGACAAATCGGGCATGTTCGACGGCTACATCAAGCTGACAGTGAAAACCGCGACCAGGACCCGCACCATTGCCGGCACCTGCTTTTCCGACGGCAAGCCGCGCTTCATCCAGATCAAGGGCATCAACCTTGACGCCGAAGTCGGCCGCCACATGCTCTATACGACCAATGCCGATGCGCCCGGCATCATCGGCCTCTTGGGCACGCTCTGCGGCAAGCATGAGGTCAACATCGCCAACTTCCAGCTCGGCCGCAACCGCCCCGGCGGGGACGCCATCGCGCTGTTGTATTTGGACAAGCCGTTTCCCGAGGCGGCGCTTGAGGACATCCGGGCGAACCCGAAATTCCAGTCAGCCAAGCGGCTGCAGTTTGATGTGGCCGAGGCTTGAGGGGAAGCGGCTCCGGCGGTCGGCGGAATAGTTCAAATGTAATCCCCAAACTTCGTCATCCTCGGGCTTGTCCCGAGGACCCAGTTCTTGTTTCGGATTGGCAAAGGAAGGCTGGGTCGTCGGGACAAGCCCGACGATGACGAGAGATGGGGCGGTTAACAGCTGTTGAGCAAGTCATTCGCCAGCCCGTGGCACTCCCTCAGCACCGCATCAATCTCGTATATTTTTCGTTCGCGCCAACCGGACGGCAAGCCAGGGCGCATGGGGGAGACGCGAGTTGGACGGCAGGCCTTCAGCGCCGCGTCGCGCTTGGCCTGCCAGCGGACGAGGCGGCGGGCTTGATGCGGGAGATTGTCGAGCACGCGCATGAGTGCGTTGAGGCGCTGGCCAAGATGGGTGGCGTCGAGCGGTTGATCCGGGCTTTCGCTGCTGGAAGTAAAGGCAGGGGCCATGCCGTAGCTACTTTGCCAGACGGGTTCGGCGTCCCACATGGATTCAGGATCAAAGCTCTTGAGCGGATCAAAGAGCTTGAAGGCGCGGGTGGGGATAATTCCGCTTGGCATGGAGCTGACTGGGTCCTCGGGACGGGGCCCGAGGATGACGAAGTCGCGGAGCGGTTTTCGCCTATAGGCGAGCCCATGTGCCGCAATCACAATCAGGCGACGCACCGCCGATTCTGCCGGGCGCAGCACGAGCATGATGGTGCCTATGACGCTGCGTGGCAGCTTGAACAGCGACCCGCCGACGCGCATATTAGCAAGCGCGAAAAGCGCCAGGACTATCTGGCGAAGCTGATCGCGGCGGATGGCGAGGGCGTAGTCCAACTCTTCAATTTCGCTTCACAAAACCTTCGATATTCGAAGAGTGCCGTGTGGAGGAGGTGCGGATTTGGTGGATAAAACCAACCCAAGATTTCGTCATCCCGCACGCAGCGCAGCGCAGATGCGGGATCCATGCCTCAAACGATGATGACGTCAAAGCATTGGAATTATTAGTCTTTCACTCGGTCAGATATCTTGTCCGCATGATCGAGGCATGGATCCCGGATCGGCTGAACGCCGTCCGGGATGACGAATTATTGGGGATATGATCCCGAAGACTGGCTTCTTCATCCGAGATCAATTTGACCCGAAGCTCCCTCGTATCACTTCTGCGCAGCATCCATATTCACAAAAGGCACCAACTTCACGCGAAAGCAATTCGAATTTTCGTGTCATTTTTTGTCCACAGAAAGTATTTGACGGCTTGCACCGCGCCAGTTTGTAAAAACATACTTCACCGCCCCCAGCTCCTCAGGCTCGCCCAGGTCTTCCGGTCCAGCACAAACCGCTCGATCGCCACATTCCCCGCAGCGATCGATGACATCATGCCAGTGCCCGCGTGCTGGAAGCCGCTTTTCTGGATGACGCGGCGCGAGGCCGGGTTGGAGATGCGGCACGAAGCCGTGATCATCGCCACATCCGTACCGCGGAAGGCAACGTCAACCAGCGCATGGGCAGCCTCGGTGGCAAAGCCTTGACCCCAAAACGGCTCGCCGAGCCAGTAGCCGAGTTCAAGGCCTGAACCCTTGGACGAATCGAGCCCCGCGCAGCCGATAAAGCGGCCGGTGGCGGCAAGCGTCACGGCATAGACGCAGCCATTTGGTCCGCCGTCGCGATTGCGCTCGATGAATGCATGCGCGTCTTTCAAGCCATAAGGATAGGGCATGCGCGCCACCATCGAGGCGATCTTCGGATTGTCGGCCAGAAAAGCGATATCAACCGCATCGTCCTTGTCAGGACGGCGCAGCACCAGCCGCGGCGTTGTCACCACCGGAAATTCAAACCGGACTGTCGTACTGTCCGGTTCCAGTTCCTCTATGGCAGCCATTTTGTCCTCCAGAATTGATTTGCGATATGGTTCAGATGGAAGTCGGATCTGTGGCGCAGCGTGCGTTGACGGCATTGTCGAAAGCCTGCCGGGAAAGCGTGGTCTTGATGCTTGGCACATCCGCTTTGCGCGAAACCGAATAGGTCGTGCCAATCGACGCCACTTCGAAGCCGAGCTTTTTCTGAACTTTGAGAGACGGCTCATTGTCGTGAAACACGGATGATTTGATTTCACTGGCGGATTGCGTCTGGAAGGCATGGCGCAACACTGCCACGCCTGCTTCGGTGGCATAGCCTTGGCCCCAAGCGGTCTCTGCCAGCCAATAGCCGAACACCGGAACGCCGTCGAAGGCCTCCACCGACATCACGCCGATCAGACCTTGGCGATGAATGGCGTAGGCCATATCGAGGCCAGCCGCGTTTCGCTCCGTGATATGGGCGATCCACGGCGCGCAATCTTCCGGCACATAGGGGTGCGGCACGCGGGCGAGCATGCGCGCCACGTTCCAATTGCCAATCTTCCTTGTGATTTCCGGCACATCGGCAAGCGTCGGGGCCTTGAGCACCAGCCGCTTGGTCGTCAGGGTCTCCATCACGTCCTCCAGGCAAAAGAAAAAGGGGAAGATGGCGGCCCATCTTCCCCTTTTTGTCTTGTGCCTGGGATTTCCAAACACCGGGTCCGATGGGACGCCGGGGTTTGAAAGAGCTCCGGCTTTACTCTGCGGCGATCGCTTTCGGCATCACCGAAACGAAAACGCGGTCATTGGCTTTCGTGCGGAAAGTCACAACGCCATCGGTGGTCGCGAAAATAGTGTGATCCTTGCCAAGGCCGACGCCTGTGCCTGGATTCCACTTGGTGCCGCGCTGGCGAATGATGATGTTGCCGGAGATCACAGACTGACCGCCGGACTTCTTGACGCCAAGACGCTTGGATTCTGAATCACGGCCGTTGCGCGATGAACCGCCAGCTTTTTTGTGTGCCATGGGAGTTCTCCTTCGAAGCCGTTATTCGCCCTTTTGGGCGGTTTGGTCAATCTTGGCGCGCGGCGGCTTGCCAGCGAGCAGTTCCTTGGCCTGTTCGACCCATTCTTCGCGCTCTGTGCGGCCGCCCAGCTTCAGGTCTTCATCAACCTTGGCCATTTCAGCGGCGGATAGGGCAGCGATCTGGGTGAGCGAGGTGATGCCTGCGCCAGCCAGCTTCTTCTTCAGCGCCGGGCCAACGCCGCCGATGATCGATACATCATCAACGATGCCGCCAGCGGGAAGTTCGGCAATGCCTGCAACAGCCGCCGTCTTGGCCTTGGCCGGACGGGCGACCCTGTCGGCAGCCTTCTTGGTCGGCTTTGCGCCACCGGTCAGGATCTCGACGATCTGCACCGTCGTCAGATGCTGGCGATGGCCACGGGTGCGCTTGGAATTCTGACGGCGGCGCTTCTTGAAAGCGATGACCTTGTCGGCGCGGCCCTGTTCAACGACTTGCGCCGTTACCAGTGCGCCAACGACTGTCGGTGCGCCGATGGCAGCCGAAGCGCCCTCGCCGACCATCAGGACTTCAGAAAAATGGACTATATCACCGGCTTCACCGATGACTTTTTCGACCTTCAAAAGGTCGTTGGCGGCGACGCGGTATTGCTTGCCGCCGGTTTTGATGACTGCGAACATTTTTTTCCCTTTCGGTGTTCAC
>JBAVTG010000056.1:0-7318 GCA_049696015.1 Rhizobiaceae bacterium
AATTGTTTCTATTTGCTAATTTGAGGTAAAAGAGCCATTATATCCACATTGCATGCTGGATGAATGACATGAAGCTGATGAGTTCGAAAGATATAAAGGACCGCTACGGCCATTTTTCCGACACGGCGCGCCGCGAAACTGTTGTGCACACATCGCATGGTCGGCCAACGTTGGTGACCATTTCTGTTGACCGCGCGAGGTCCATACCCGAACTCAACAGAGAAATCTCTGCTGGGTCTGCCATCGACAAAACAGATCTACTGGCACGGGTTCACAGTTTTGCAGGCATTGGCATTGAGCTTGTGGGATGCCAGTCTGCCAAAGATCTGGATTTGCGCAGCAGCCAGTTCCGCGGCAACGATGAATAGGATAGCTCAAGCGCGCCAGCTCTATGTCGATGCAAATCTGATCATGTATTTTTTCGAGCGCCAAGATGCTTTCCATGACAAGGTTAGAGACATCCTTGACCATGCTGTCCTTGCCGGTCAGTCCATCGTCGTCAGCGAAATCGGTATTGCAGAATGCATGTACGGTGCCTTCCGCCTACAAAGCGAGGCACTTGAGAAAAAATACAGGGAATTTTTCTACGATTTGCCTTTGATCAACATTGTTCCGGTCGACGGTGAGAAACTCATCACGGCCGCAGCGCTCGGCGCAAGCAAGGGACTTAAATTAGTGGACGCAGTTCACTTTGCTGCAGCGGTCAAAACCGGCTGCGATGTGTTCGTGACAAACGACCGCCGATTTCAATCGAGTCACAGCGTGACCGTTGTGCAACTGAGCGATATCAATTCGCAGACTTGAATTCCGGCAGAACAGCCCCGATTGCCGCCGATCATTCGCCCAGCTAGGATAGCACCCAAGAAAAACGGGAAAGCGGTTTGCCGCTTCGATCATGATTTCAAGCACCAAGTCCGCGCTTGTCAGCGCAATCTCAGCCGATCGCATTGCTTCTTTCAAGAAGACCGAAGACGCAGTCTTTGCCAAAGGCAGACCTGTGACAAAAGCCGCATTGGGGTCGCACAAATCCGCGTTCCTTTCCGGCGTGCCCATGCACTGGATGCTCGATTGGCCGATGCCGTTCCCGATGCTGGTGGACAAGGCCAAGGGTGCTGAAATCTGCGATATTGACGGCAATGAACTGGACGATTTCTGCCTTGGCGATACCGGCTCGATGTTCGGCCATTCGCCAAAGCCGGTCGCCAAAGCCATTCGCCGCCAAGCCAAACGCGGCCTGACCTACATGCTGCCGACCGAAGATGCACTGGCAGTCGGAGACCTGTTGACCGAGCGGTTCGGCCCGTTCCGCTGGCAGATTGCAACGACCGCGAGCGACGCCAACCGCTTTGCGTTGCGTGTTGCCCGCGCGATCACAGGCCGCAAGAAAACACTGGTTTTCAACGGCTGCTATCACGGCGCGGTGGACGAAACGTTCGTAAAGCTCAAAGACGGCAAGACCGTGATGAAGCCCGGTCTGGCAGGACAGGCTGTGGACCTGACACAAATTTCGGTGGTTTGCGAATTCAACGATATGGCTGGTCTTGAAAAGCTGCTGGCCAAGAAAGACATCGCCTGCCTCATCATGGAGCCGGTGCTGACCAATTCCTCAATGGTGCTGCCGCAGCCGGGCTTTCTGGATGCGGTGCGCAAGCTGACGCGGGATACCGGCACATTAATGCTGATCGATGAAACCCACACGATCTCGTCAGGCCTTGGCGGCTACACGCGAACCCACAATCTCGATCCCGATATTTTCGTTCTGGGCAAGCCCGTCGCCGGCGGTGTTCCAGCTTCGGTCTGGGGATTGAGCGCAGACGCCGCTGACCGTTTTGCCATCTACAATGCAGGCCGCGCGCCTGGCTATTCCGGCATCGGCACGACGCTGTCGGCCAACCCGATGCAGTTTGCCGCCATGCGCGCCTGCCTTTCTGAGGTGATGACGAAGAAGAACTACGCCCATATGGAACAGCTGGCGGCGCGGCTTGAAAAAGGCCTCTCCAAAGTGATCGAAGCGCGCAAGCTGCCGTGGCATGTGGCGCGCGTTGGCGCACGCGTGGAATTCATCTGCGCGCCCGGGCCGCTGTTGACCGGCGCTGAGGCCTACGCCGCCCACCGCCCGGAATTGGAAGCGGCAATCCACATCGGCCTTCTCAACCGCGGTTCGCTGATCGCGCCATTCCACAACATGATGCTGATTTCGCCTGTGACACGAAAACGGCAGGTTGATCGCCTGATCGACAATTTCGCCGCCGTTACCTACGCACTCGTGTCCTGAAAGCCTGATCAATGATCTCCCCATCCGGTTCCATGCCTGAAGAAGCCCGCAATTTTCTGGAAGCACACCCAGACATCGAGGCGTTCGATATTGTTCTGACCGACGCCAACGGCATTGGCCGGGGCAAGATCATCCGCCGCCATGAATTGATGCCGCTGTACGAGAACGGCCGCCATCTGCCGATCTCTATTCTTGGATTGGACATCACCGGCGAGGATGTGCACGAAACCGGGCTGATCTGGGATTCAGGCGATGGCGACATGCGCGCCTGGCCAATCCCCGGCACCATCGCACCGCTGTTTGGCACCACGCCGCCGCGCGGCCAGCTGTTGATGTCGATGTTCCATCTCGACGGCGCGCCGATGACATCGGACCCGCGATTGGCTTTGAAGCGGCAGGTGGAGGAAATGGCGGCGGAAGGCCTTCACCCGGCAGGCGCTTTTGAACTGGAGTTTTTCCTGCTTTCCAATGAGCGGGACGCCAACGGCAAGGTCCAGCCGGCGGCTGCCGTTCTGGACGGGCGGTTGAGCGGCAAGACCGAAGTCTATTCGGTTGATCACCTGCTGGGCATGGAGCCGCTGTTCTCCGACATCTATGCGGCTGCAAAGATCGAAGGGATTCCGGCGGAAACGCTGATCTCGGAATATGCGCCGGGCCAATATGAGCTGACGCTGAACTATCGCAATGACGTCTTGCAGGCGGCAGATGATCTGGTGCGGCTCAAGCGCATTGTGCGCGCGCAAGCGCGCCGACACGGCGTGACTGCCTGTTTCATGGCAAAGCCGATTGCCGACTATGCGGGGTCGGGCATGCATTTCCATGTCTCGCTGTGCGACAAGAACGGCACGAACATTTTCACGGAAGAGGTAGAAGGCAAGTGGAAGCCTGAAATCCTGCATGCGCTCGGCGGCATGATCTCGACCATGGGCGAAAGCATGCTGGTGTTTGCCCCGCACGCCAACTCCTGGCGGCGATTCACCTCGCAATCCTACGCGCCGGTTTCGCCCACCTGGGGTGTCAACAATCGCTCGGTCGCCCTGCGCATTCCGGCCGGTTCCAAAAAGGCGCGGCGGATTGAACATCGCCCGTCCGGCGTTGATGCCAATCCCTACCTTGTGGCGGCCACCGTCTTGGCTGCGCTGCGCCATGGCCTGAAGCACAAGATCGATCCGGGCGCGGAGACCACCGGCAACGGCTATGCCGCCGATATCCCGGAAGACATCATCCCGCGCGACTGGCGCTCCGCTATTGCAGCAGCCAAGCGCTCGGAATTTTTGAAAGAAGCGCTTGGCCCGGACCTGCACCGCACATTTGTGGCGATCAAGGAAGCGGAATATCTGCGCGTCGCGCGAACGATTGCCGATGTGGATTACCAGCTGTATTTGCACGAGGTGTGAGGCGCGGCGCGGTTGACAATTTAGATTGATGGCATATCATGCCATCATGAAGGCAAGACTTCTGGTTCGTGAAAAAATTGCCTATTCGGCAACTGAACTTGTCGAAATGGTTGTTTGGCAAGTGCCAAAGCCAGTGCCGCCCAGCCTGCATGATTTCAAATACAGGCTGGCTTACATTGTCCAAGGCGAGCGCGTTCTTGGCTATGACAATGAGCGCGGCAAAGGCGACCACAAGCATTTGCGCGGAATTGAAAGCGAATTGGAATTCGTTTCAATTGACAGCGTATTGGATCGTTTTGTCACCGAAGTGGAAATGCTGCGCAGAGGAAGGCTAAGCCCATGAAAAAGCAGGTGATCGTCGGCGGAACTTTGCGAGATGCGGCAAACCGGGTCGGAGAGGCTTGGAAAGCCGCCCTGCGTGGTGAACCGCCTGAAGTGCAGGACAATGTGACATTTGTCACATGGTCAGCGCTCTCGTCAGTTATGACTGACAAGCGCCATGCGCTGCTTCGCCATCTTCACCTGCATCCGGAAAAGAGCATTCGCGCGCTATCGCGTGGCCTGAGCCGGGACTTCAAGCGTGTCCATGAAGATGTAATCGCGCTAGAAGGCGTTGGTTTGATTGAGAGAGACGAAGATGGGTCTCTCACGGCCCGTTACGCCCAGATTCAAGCGACAATTCTATTGGAAACTGCTGCCGCCTGATCACAATCGAAACTGATCCCTTACCAAGTCCGCCTTGGCCCATTGTCGATGTGATAAAAGCCGGACGGATAGCGATTGAGACCGCCGACTTGGGCTTGCGCGGCCAGGAACTGCATCATGCCCCGGCTGTTGCCATGAACACGAAAGTCTACTGCGCGGCACGACAGGTGCATTGACTTGCCGCGGCCTCCGACCTTGCGGTTTTTGCCGGGTGAACGGTAGGTCGAATTGACCGTGATCGGGCCGTACTTTGCCGATACCTTTGCCAGTACAGACCGCAGACTTGCGGGAACGCATTTGGCTGGAGCGCGATATTCGACATGCGCCTTGCCGCGCGGCAGGGCAGCCAGGATGAGCGGATTGATGGTGTCAAACACGCTGTCGGCAAGATGGGCATGCTCTTCGCCAAAATCATGGACGGCAACAGCATGCACGGGATTTTTGGTGATCTGGAAGGCATTGGCCGCGTGCTGCGCCGGAGCGGCGACGCTGATGGCTGCGGCTATGGCGTAAACCGACAGGCGACGCCCGAGCCCCCTTCGGCCGGAATGAATACGCATGACTGACCCCACTTTACACACCCTGCGAAAAACGCAGAGCTTCTCCACGAGGCATCGACATTTGGTGCCCCTCAGGCCCTCTTATGGTTAATTGTGGCAAAAACGTGCAATTCAGGATCACACCGTGTAACGCAACGTAACATCAGGGTTGCAGCCGAATGGATCGCAATCGCCAGATCAGCGGCAAAACCGGATCGAATGTCTAATTTATCCGCAAGCCGCAGCTTGCTATTGCAGGTGCGAAGGAACGTGATGCAAACACATCGCGTTGCCGCCGGGCGTACCCTGGCGAAAGGAACACCGGGAGGAGTTTGCCATGTCCGAGAAAGTCTACAAGATTTTGCCGTCAGCCAAGAAAAATGCGCTGATCGACAATGATACCTACCTGAAATGGTACAAGGAATCGGTAGCCAATCCCGAGAAATTCTGGGGCAAGCACGGCAAGCGCATCGACTGGTTCAAACCCTACACCAAGGTCAAGAACACCTCCTTCACCGGCAAGGTCGGCATCAAATGGTTCGAAGACGGCACAACCAACGTGTCGTGGAATTGCATTGACCGCCACCTGAAAAAGCGCGCCAACCAGGTTGCGATCATCTGGGAAGGCGACAACCCTTTTGATGACAAGAAGATCACCTACAAGGAACTGCACGAGCATGTGTCCAAGCTTGCCAATGTCCTGAAAACCAACGGCGTCAAGAAGGGAGACCGCGTCACCATCTATATGCCGATGATCCCGGAAGCCGCCTATGCGATGCTCGCATGCACCCGCATCGGCGCGATCCACTCCATCGTTTTCGGAGGGTTCTCGCCCGATGCATTGGCTGGGCGCATTGTTGACTGCGAATCCTCGTTTCTCATCACCGCAGACGAGGGCCTGCGCGGCGGCAAGTCTGTCCCGCTGAAAGACAACGCCGACAAGGCGCTCGATATCGCCGCGCACAACGGCTTCATCGTCAAGCATGTGTTGGTCGTGCGCCGCACCGGCGGCAAGGTGGCTTGGGCGCCGGGACGTGATCTTTGGTACCATGACGAAATGGCTGCGGCCAAAGCGGAGTGCAAGCCCGAACCGATGAAGGCGGAAGACCCGCTGTTCCTTTTGTATACCTCAGGCTCAACCGGCAAACCCAAGGGCGTTCTGCACACCACCGGCGGCTATCTCGTCTATGCCTCGATGACGCACCAATATGTCTTCGACTATCATGACGGTGACATTTACTGGTGCACGGCCGATGTCGGCTGGGTCACCGGCCACAGCTACATCGTCTACGGCCCGCTCGCCAACGGCGCAACGACATTGATGTTCGAAGGCATCCCCAACTACCCGACCACGTCGCGGTTCTGGGAAGTCATCGACAAGCACAAGGTCAACATTTTCTACACTGCGCCAACGGCCATCCGCGCCCTGATGTCCGGCGGCGATGCGCCAGTTAAAAAGACGTCGCGCAAGTCGTTGCGCATTCTGGGTTCGGTGGGCGAGCCGATCAATCCGGAAGCCTGGGAATGGTACTACAATGTGGTCGGCGACAAGAAATCGCCCATCGTTGACACATGGTGGCAGACCGAAACCGGCGGCATCCTGATCACGCCCCTGCCCGGTGCAACCGATCTCAAACCGGGCTCGGCCACCCGTCCATTCTTCGGCGTCAAGCCGGAGCTCGTCGACAATGAAGGCAAAGTGCTCGACGGCGCGGCGGACGGAAACCTTTGCATCACTGATAGTTGGCCCGGCCAGATGCGCACGGTCTACGGCGACCATGAGCGCTTCATCCAGACCTACTTTTCCACCTACAAGGGCAAGTATTTCACCGGCGACGGCTGCCGCCGCGACAGCGACGGCTACTACTGGATCACCGGCCGCGTCGATGATGTGATCAACGTTTCCGGCCACCGGATGGGCACAGCCGAAGTCGAGTCGGCGCTGGTCAGCCACAGGCTGGTGTCGGAAGCCGCTGTTGTCGGCTACCCGCATGACATCAAGGGACAGGGCATTTATTGCTATGTGACGCTGATGGCAGGCGAGGCGGGCACCGATGAATTGCGCAAGGAACTGGTCAATCACGTGCGCAAGGAGATTGGCCCGATCGCTTCGCCCGACAAGATCCAGTTTGCGCCCGGCCTGCCCAAAACCCGCTCCGGCAAAATCATGCGCCGCATCCTGCGCAAGATTGCCGAAGATGATTTCGGCGCGCTGGGAGACACATCAACGCTGGCCGACCCGGCGGTGGTAACGGACCTGATCGATCAGCGGCAAAACAAGAAGGGTTAACCGCCGGTTCGCCGGAAGGCGAATTTGTCGTGCCGCCGGCACGATAAAAGGCAAGGTAACGCCGCGACGTTTCCGGAAGGCAGCGGGGACCCGGCAGGGAAAGCAGAAATGA
>JBAVTG010000057.1:0-6913 GCA_049696015.1 Rhizobiaceae bacterium
GGAAAACGGCGGCGGGCTGATGCAGCGTATTCCACCAATCGACCGAGAATTTGATGATGGGGATATTGATGAAGCCGATGAGCACAAGGATCGCTACGGCGCGGGCTGATTTTGCCGGATCATCGAGCGCGCGCGACAGCGCGATGACGCCCAGATACATCAGGAACAGAATGAACACGGATGTCAGCCGTGCATCCCAGACCCACCATGTGCCCCACATTGGCTTGCCCCAGAGCGAGCCGGTGAGCAGCGCCAGAAAGGTGAAGGCGGCGCCGATGGGCGCGGCGGCTTTAACCGACACATCGGCCAGCGGATGGCGCCAGACGAGTGTGCCAAGCGCCGAAAGGCTCATCACGGACCAGCACATCATCGATATCCAGGCAAAGGGCACGTGGATGTACATGATCTGCACAGTGCGGCCCTGCTGGTAATCTTCAGGCGCGGCAAAGCCGAGCCACAGGCCAACCGCAATAATCGCCAGCGCAAGTCCAGTCAGCCAGGGCAGGATTCTGGCGGAGTAGCCCAAGTACACCGTCGGGTTTGCCAGTCTGGTCAAAAAGGCGCCGAGGCCTGACTTCACGGGGGATTCGATCTCACTCATCCCTCGCTTTTAGCTGTGCGCACGCCCCCCTGCAATTGATTCAACGCAATTGTGAAGCGCCGGAGATATGACAAGAGCCAGGTGCATGAGCATATACTGACGTCTGCAAATGCCCGCAGGGATGCGGCAACTGTCCCGCGATGGAACATAAGTGGCCACGGGCGGTTCGTACCGGTACGAAAACAACCACAGGATGTCAGTTTATTCCAATTTGAAACAAACCAAGCACAGATCATTTTGCCCAACAATTTCGGGGCGTTAATCAAGTTTTCAAGATGCATTGGACAGGTTTGCCAAGCCGTGAGACCTTAATGAAACGTTAAATAAGAAAAACACAACTGAGCGCGTTTCAGGCGGAGCGACACCATGCTTAAGTTTCTATCAGGCCTCGGCAAGGAAAAATCCGACGAGGTTGAACTCGAACTATCACAGGCCTCGATCGATGATTTCGATCTCGAGGAATTTGAAATTGATGTGCCGGCAGTGGCCGAGCAGGACCAGGTTCATCGCACATTGTTCAAGACGGAAGTCGAGAACCTGATGAATTCGGTCAAGACCCAGGCTGTTGATATCAGCTGCCAGTTCGCAAGCTTTGCCAATTGGTCGGCCGAGATCGAGACACTGAGCGCACGAGCTGCAACCTTGCAGCCGCTGTTGACCAAGCTGGTCGAAGAAAACTCGGCGCAGGCTTCAGCTCTTGCGGAAGCTGCCCGCACCAAGGAATCCAGCGACATCCGCTTTGCGGAGCTTGAAGCGGAAATTGCGCATTACCGTCCGCTTGCTGCCCGCTATGAAGACGAGCTTCGCGTGGCCAAGGAAAAGCACAGCACCGCCCAGTCGATGCTGGCTTCTCTTGAGGGCCAGTTTGCCCAGCGCCAAAGCGAAAACAACGAATTGATGTACACGCTCGCCAAGGCGGAATCCAAGGCAACGCGTTCATCTGAAGAAAACATGGCGCTGCGGCAGAAGGCGCTGGAACACAATGCGGTGATCCAGAGCCAGATGCGCGAAGTGGCGGATTTGAAATCCGAGATTTCGACGACAACCCGGGCCCTGCAAAAGCAGGAAGAGCTTGTGGCGGACTTGACATCACGGCTGGCAAACGCACAGGAAACGGGCACGCAGTCGGCCAATACGCTGGCCGGGGTGATGATGCGCGATGCGCAGGTCGAAAAGGATCTGCAGCTGCGCCTGACCGAATCCGACGAACAGAAACAGGACTTGGCCCAGAGGCTGGCGAACCGTGACAAGCAGCTCAGCGCTGCCGAAGTCAAGATTTCCGGACTGAACACGAAAATCGAGTTTCTGACGCAGCTGACGCAGAAGCTGCGCGACGATCTGCGCGGCAACATCGATCATTCCAACATGGTCGAGATTTCCAACCGCCACCTTATGGAGACGATATCCAAGGAAGCCCACCGGGAAAGCACGACGGCGAGCGCAGCCGAGATTGCCAAGGGTTCGCGGCCGAAGCTGCGCACCGTGCAGATGGCGCACGCACAATCGGCGTAAACATCGGGGCAGATTGTATCGCTCAGGGAATTGGCCGGTGAGAGCAATCTCCCGGCCATTTCTTTTGTCTGTATTCAGGCGAGATATCGCCGGTTCGCCTTGAGAGCAGGATGCTTTGCAGCCTGCATCAGCCTTTGCGCGCCATGATCAACTGGCCAGGACGCTCCAGCGCGCTCATGTAGTTAAAGGCCTTGATGGCGATCACGGTCCAGGCGCCTTCAGCTTCAAGTTTGCGAATATGCGCCTCATAGCCATCCTCGGCATAATGGGCGCCGTTCATGAAAATCACGATCGGCCCGCCGGGGCGGACCATGCGGATGAATTCTCGATAGCATTGCGGGCCGAGATGCCCGGGCGCGAAGGATCCGGCGCAGATGACAGCGTCATAGGCTGCGTCTTCGACCGATGTGCGCTGCCGCATGTCGCCCTCGATGAGGCGGCCATAGATGTTCTTGGCCTTGGCTTGGGCAAGCATGGCTGCCGAAATGTCCAGACCATCGATGCTGGCATACCCAGCCTTTTTCAGCTCCTGCCCGACGAGACCTGTGCCGCAGCCGATGTCGATGATTGCGGCGGCCTTGTCGTGCACCAGCGGCTTGAAGGCATCAGCGGCGATGATGTGGCCGCTGTAGCCGAATGTGCCGAGAAGATCTGCCTCGTAGGTTTGCGACCATTCATCATAAAGCGGCTTGGTTGAAATACCTTTGGCCTCGTAGTCCGCGAGCCTCTTCAGAAGTTCGTCCGCTTTTGGATCAATCGGCATTTTCTACGACCAGTTTCTCAATGAGGCGCAAAGCCTTCCCGATGCGAACAGCGAGCATGCACTGGAAGGGCGCTGTCGCGAAGACATAAATGTCGGGACGCTGAAATGCCCGTATACACCCGAGCAATGATTTCAAATCTGCTTGACCAGTCATTTTCAATCCTGCGCTTTCAAGGCAAAGGCCGCCGCAACCGTGCCCAGCACAGCGAAAAACAGCGTGAGTGCGCACAGGATGAGGAACGGCGGCAAAAACGGATCCGGATCGGTGACGGCAGCTTGCGTGGCTGAAACGCCAAAGATCAGCACGGGAATGACCAGCGGCAGGATGAGAACCGAAACCAGCAGGCCGCCGCGCGGCAGAGAGACGGTGATGGCCGCGCCGACGGCGCCGATGAATGTGACGGCAGGCGTGCCGGCGAGAAGCGTCAGCGTTGCCGCTCCGATGGCCAGCGGCTCCATGTTCATGATGAGGCCTAGCAAGGGCGCGGCAATCACCAGCGGCAGGATTGTCACCAGCCAGTGGGCAAGCGCCTTGGCAAAGACGGTCGATGCGATGGCAATGAAGTCCTGACCGGCGGTCATCAAATCAAGCGATCCGTCTTCGCGGTCGATCTGGAACAGCCGGTCCAGCCCGAGCAGCGAAGCCAGCAGCGCCCCAACCCACAGGATCGCCGGGCCGATTCGCGCCAGAAGCTTCATGTCAGGGCCGACGCCGAAGGGAATGACGGCAACGACCGCAAGGAAAAACAACAGGCCGGTGAGCGCACCGGAACCGGCACGCAAGGCAAGGCGCAATTCGCGGGAAATGAGGGCGCTCACGTCTCGCCCCCGATCACCAGATGCTGCAATCCTGAAATGCCAAGCGGCAAATGCGTTGCCGCCACCAGAATGCCGCCGGATTTGAGATGGGTTGCAGCGATATCGGCAAACAGCGCTTCGGATGCCTTGTCGAGGCCGGCGGTCGGTTCATCGACCAGCCAGAGGGGGCGATGCGAGGCGAGGAGCCGGGCAATGGCAACGCGCCGCCGCTGGCCGGTGGACAGATAGCCGAAGGGCAGGTCCGACACATGCGGCAATTGCAAGGCCGACAATGCATCATCGGGGGAAACACCCTTGCCGCTTTCGTGGTCCGGCAGGAAGTCTTTCCAGAAGGACAGGTTTTCGCGGCAGGTCAACGCATCCTTCATGGCATTATGGGCGGAGAGGAAGTGCATGGCATCCTGCGCCGGATCGCCCGCATCATCGATCAAGCCAAAAGTTCCGGCTGACGGACGCAAAAGCCCGGCAAGGATGCGCAGGAGCGTCGATTTGCCTGCGCCGTTCGGCCCGGTCACAACCAGCCCTTCACCCGGCGACAGGTCAAAGTCCACCTTCGAGAACAGAATGTTCCCGCCGCGCTCGCCCGCTATGTCCTCGGCCAGAAGCCGCATGTCTGTCCCCGCCGTTGCCCCTGGCAAAAAGTTTCTGCTGCAATGCAGCATCTTTGACCATGGTTGATCTTTCCACTCCATACGAAATTGTCTATGCCAATGCCAACCATGCCAGCGGTCGGTGTGGCAACCCATTTTGCCGATCCTTCGGCTGCCGGCCTTGAACCGGTGTGCCGGGTGAACTTCGCGGAAATGATCGCACCTGCAAGCTGAATGCCCGTGGCCCTGCCATGCCAGCCCGTTCACCCGTGTTCGGCCCCGCATACCGAGGAGACGACACCCATGTCCGCTATCGACAGTTTCAAATGCCGCAAGACGCTTACCGTCGGCGCCAAAAAATATGTCTACTATTCTTTGAGCGCCGCCGAGAAGAACGGCCTGACTGGCATTTCCGCGCTGCCTTATTCGATGAAGGTGCTTTTGGAAAACCTGCTGCGCGCCGAAGACGGAACGACTGTCAAGAAGGGCGACATTGAAGCCTGCGCTGCATGGCTGAAGGACAAGGGCAAGGCCGGCAAGGAAATCGCGTTCCGCCCGGCCCGCGTTCTGATGCAGGATTTCACTGGTGTTCCGGCGGTGGTTGACCTTGCTGCCATGCGTGATGCGATGAAGAACCTTGGCGGCAATCCGCAGAAAATCAACCCGCTGGTTCCGGTGGATCTGGTGATCGACCATTCGGTTATTGTGGACGAGTTCGGCTCGGCCAAGGCGTTCAAGGCGAACGTTGATCTTGAATATGCGCGCAACGGCGAGCGCTACCGGTTCCTGAAATGGGGCCAGCAGGCGTTCAAGAATTTCCGCGTTGTGCCGCCCGGCACCGGTATCTGCCATCAGGTGAATTTGGAATATCTGGCGCAAACGGTCTGGACCTCGAAGGAAAAGGTCAAGAAGGGCAAGAAGACGGAGACTGTCGAAATCGCCTATCCGGACACTTTGGTCGGCACGGATTCGCACACCACCATGGTCAACGGCCTTGCCGTGCTTGGCTGGGGCGTTGGCGGCATTGAGGCAGAGGCGGCAATGCTCGGCCAGCCACAGTCCATGCTGTTGCCGGAAGTCATCGGGTTCAAGCTGACCGGCAAGGTGCGCGAAGGCGTCACTGCTACTGATCTGGTGCTCACCGTCACGCAGATGCTGCGCAAGAAGGGCGTTGTCGGCAAGTTCGTCGAGTTTTTCGGTCCCGGCCTTGATTCGATGACACTGGCCGACCGCGCGACGATTGCCAATATGGCGCCGGAATATGGCGCGACCTGCGGCTTCTTCCCCATTGATGGCGAAACGCTGAACTACCTGACCACCACAAGCCGCAAGAAGGCGCGTGTGGAACTGGTCGAGAAATATTCGAAGGCGCAAGGGTTGTTCCGCACCAAGACTGCCAAGGATCCGGTGTTCACCGATACGATCGAACTTGATCTGGCTTCGGTGGTGCCATCGATGGCCGGGCCGAAGCGTCCGGAAGGCCGCGTGGCGCTTGAAGGCATTCCGGCCGGCTTTGTCGCTGCAATGGAAACGGAATACAAGAAGGCCGCCGAGATTTCGAAACGCTATGCCGTTGCCGGGCGCGATCATGATCTTGGCCATGGCGATGTGGTGATCGCCGCAATCACTTCGTGCACAAACACGTCCAATCCTTCGGTGCTGATCGGCGCGGGGCTTCTGGCACGCAATGCGCTGGCCAAGGGTCTGAAGACCAAGCCGTGGGTGAAGACGTCGCTGGCTCCCGGCTCTCAGGTGGTTGCTGATTATCTTGCCAACTCGGGCTTGCAGAAGGACCTCGACAGACTGGGCTTCAATCTGGTCGGCTTTGGCTGCACGACCTGTATCGGCAATTCCGGCCCGCTGCCGGAGGCCATCTCCAAAACCATCAATGACAAGGGCCTGATCGCTGCTGCCGTTCTGTCGGGCAACCGCAACTTTGAAGGCCGTGTGTCGCCGGATGTGCAGGCAAATTATCTCGCCTCGCCGCCGCTGGTCGTCGCCCATGCGCTGGCGGGCACTGTCACCAAGGACTTGACCACCGAGCCGCTTGGCTTGGACAAAAAGGGCAACCCGGTTTACCTGAAAGACATCTGGCCGACCTCGAAGGAAATCCAGGAGTTCATTGCCAAATACGTCACCAAGAAAATCTTCAAAGAGAAATACGCCGACGTCTTCAAGGGCGACAAGAACTGGCAGAAGGTGAAAGTTCCGGCCGGTCAGACCTATGAGTGGGACGACAAATCGACCTATGTGCAGAACCCGCCCTATTTCGTCGGCATGGGCGCTGCCGCCGGCGGTGTTTCGGACATCAAGGGCGCGCGGGTCCTTGGCCTGTTCGGCGACAAGATCACCACCGACCACATCTCGCCTGCAGGCTCCATCAAGGCGGCTTCGCCTGCCGGCAAGTATCTGACGGACCATAAGGTGGCAGTGGCGGACTTCAACCAGTACGGCACGCGGCGCGGCAATCATGAAGTGATGATGCGCGGCACCTTCGCCAACATCCGCATCCGCAATTTCATGCTCGGCGCCAATGGCAAGGAAGGCGGGTTCACAATCCACTATCCGTCCAAGGAAGAAATGCCGATCTATGACGCGGCCATGAAGTACAAGGCTGAAGGCGTGCCG
>JBAVTG010000058.1:0-58656 GCA_049696015.1 Rhizobiaceae bacterium
ACATTGCGGTTGTACTCGGTGAACGCCACAAGCACATTGTAGTCCTTGAGCAGCAGCGCGCCGACAAAGCCTGACAGCGAGCCCTTCAGCTTGTCGTCCAGCATCGACACCACCGGGCGCATCAGCGCCGGCAGGGTCTGCGAGAAATCCTGGAATTCCAGCCCGATCATCAGGCCGCATCCGCGCACGTCCTTGATGAGCTTGGGATACTTGACCTGCAGCGCTTTCATCCGCGCCAGCAAATGCGCGCCGACGCGCTCCGAATTGCCGATCAGGTCTTCATCGTACAACACGTTGAGCGCTTCAATGGCGGTCACGCAAGATTCGCCGATGCCGCCAAAGGTCGCCTGCGCATGGATCATGGCGGTCTTCGGCGTTCCATAGGCTTTCATATAGACATCGCGCTTGGCTATCATCGCGCCGACGGCGCTCTTGCCGCCGCCCAGCGACTTAGCCAGCGCCGTCACGTCCGGAACAACACCGTAATGCTCGAAAGCGTAGAACTTGCCGGTGCGCCCATAACCGCACTGCACTTCGTCAGCCACCCACAGCACGCCATGCTTGTCGCACAGGGCCCGCAGCTTCTGCCAATATTCGGCAGGCGCCTGAATGATGCCGCCGCCGCCCTGCACGGTTTCAAGCACGATCGTGCCAATCGCCGGATCGGAGGCAAACAGTCTTTCAACCGCATCAATGTCGCCGAAAGGAACCTTCAGCACATTGCCGGTGAGCGTGAAATCGCCGCGGTAAAGCGCACCGTCTGTAATCGACAGCACGCCCTTGGTTTTGCCGTGGAATGAGTTTTCGGCATAGACGATCTTCGGACGCTCAGGACCGGCAGCGCGTTCTGCAACCTTGATGGCTGCTTCCATGGCTTCCGAGCCGGACGAACCTAGGAAAACCATGTCGAGTTCGCCGGGCGAGCACTGGGCAATATTGTGTGCAAGCGCTGCCGCATACTGCGACATGAATGCGATGGCAATCTCGTGGCGCTTCTCGTCCTGAAACTGCTTGCGGGCATCGAGTATGCGCGGGTGATTGTGTCCAAGCGCCAGCGAACCAAACCCGCCGAAAAAGTCGAGAATCTTGCGGCCGTTCTGGTCAATGTAATACATGCCTTCAGCACGCTCGACCTTGACCTTGTGGAAGCCGAGCAGCTTCATGAAATGCAGTTGGCCCGGATTGATGTGTGACTTGAAAAGGTCCGTCATCGCCGGGATGGTCAGCGCCTTGGCGTCGGCCACACTCATCAGCTTCGGCTTTGTTGCCATGTGCATCGGGGCCATTTCCGGAGCTTCCACTTTGATACGCGACTGAGTTTCGGTCGATTTGACGATCTGGTTCAAGGTCTGTTCCTCATTCTGCGGCAACGGCATGGGCTGCAGACTTGGCAGCGCCGGATTTTTTGGCGTGATATTCGACGTAGGCGGCAATAAGCATATCCTCGTCGCGGTATTTCGGTTCCCAGCCAAGTTCGCGCTTGCCCTTGGAGACATCCAGCAGGCAATCTTCGTCGGCGATCAGATATTGCTCCGGATCCATGATCGGCAGGTTAAGAAGATCAAGGAAATCGAGCGTGCGCTTGACCGCCCATCCGGGCGTCGGGATCAGGATTGATTTCGAACCGGCATGCGTGATCAGATTGCCGAGCAATTTGCGCACCGAAGGTGGATTGAGCGAACCCAGATTATACGCCTCGTTCGGCACACCGGCTTTGAACCCGGCATAGGCTGCCGAAGCGCAGTCGAACACGGAGATGAACTGATACGGGTTCTTGCCAGAACCGATCATCGGCACAGGCAGGTTCCAGTCGATGAGTTTGAACAGCTTTTCCAGAATGCCAAGCCGGCCCGGACCGATGATCAGGCGCGGGCGGAACAGCGAAATGCGCATGCCTTCCTTGCGCCATTCGGCAGCGAGTTCCTCGGTCTTCCACTTGGACAGGCCGTATTCGCCAAGCGGGGCAACCGGATGGTCCTCCGTCATCGGCTGAAACACCGTGTGGCCATAGATCATGTCGGTGGTGAAATGCACCAGCCGGTCTGCCCCTGCCCGCGCCATCGCCTCGATGATGTGGACAGTGCCGTGATAGTTGACCGGGAAGAAGAAATCATGGCGCTTGGCGCGCACTTGCAGTGGCGACAACATCTTGGCCGACAGATTGTAGACCATGTCGTTGGCCTTGATGCCGACGGCATGCACAGAGGACTGATCGGTCACATCACACTGGACAAACCGCACGGCGCCATAATGCGCCAACGGGCTCTTGACGATGTCGGCAACGACGACGTCATGGCCGTCTGCGGCAAGCATAGGCGCAAGGTGACGCCCGACAAAGCCGTCACCGCCGAAAATAATGTGTCTCATGAATGGGCTCCGGAAATGGACGCGGTTTCATTGGAAGCAGCTTTGTGGCCGCCGCTCTGGGCAATCAGGATCGTGCCAAGGCAAATGAAGGCGATGCCGGCGATCTTGTAGCTGCCGATTTCCTCCTTGAAGAGGAACCAGGCAAACACCGCCACCACCACATATGCCAGCGACAGGAATGGATAGGCGAAGGACAAGTCAACTTTCGACAGCACGAACAGATGCGAAGCCATCGAAATGACAAACATGGTCAGCCCGGCGAAAACCCAAGGACTGAAAACGATTTGGAAAAGGCGAGGGATCAACGGTGCAGCATCAAGGCTTGCGCCGATCGAGAGCATGCCCTGCTTGAGCATGACCTGTGCCGCCGCATTGGTCAGCACCGTAAACAGAATGAACGGAATATATTTCGACATTTTTGGCCCCGAGCCCTTTGTACCCGCAATCTGCTTATTGGTTGGGATTGAGGATCACGTGTAAGAAATATCTAAAATCCGAGGCGTCTGCTTGGATTTGCGAAATTAATCCAAACCCGTAACCTTAACGGGCTCACAGCCGCATCGCCGTCCTTGCCCAAAAACCTGAAACGAACACCGGATCGCGCATCGCCTCAAGCTCCCGCCATCGCGGAAAAGAGGCGGCAAAAGTTGCTGGCGCCATGCGGCTGTCCTTGTAGGGATTGACCGCGCCGCCGCTGCCGATGGTCATCGCATCGAGCAAATCGAGCAGCTGCAGCGTCTTGGCGCCCTGATGCGGGAAGTCGAGCGTCAGTGTGTAACCAGGCCGGGCGAACGACAGGATTCCGGGCGAACGCACATCGCCAAACCGCTTGATCACCGTCAGGAAGGAAGCCTGCCCGGCATCACGCGACACTTGCAGCAACTGCGGAATGATACGCTTTGCAGCATCGAACGGAATGATGCTCTGGTGCTGGTGCAGCCCGCGCGGGCCATACAGCCTGTTCCAGTTGGAAACCCCGTCAAGTGGATAGAAGAACGGGTCATAATGCGTTGTTTTAACTTCAGTATTCCGACTTTTCCCAAGTCGGTAGAGCGTGTTGAATGCACGCACACTCAAGCCATTGAGGGCGCTAACCGGGGGCGTGAACGGCACCCCGAGTTTTGCATTTCGATGTGGCACAAAATCACCCTTCACATGATTGCCGGTGAACAGCAGTCCCCGGCCCGCCTTGCGCCCGTTTGCCAGCTGGTCAATCCAGGCGACGGCGTATTCATTGCCATTGTCGGCTGCCTCAGCCAGATCGAAATAGGCATCAAGCGAACCAAAGGGGGTGACCTTCTCGGCAACATCAACGCCAGGCACATCCATCATCCGGATCGCCGCGCGGCTGATGTGGCCGGTCAGCCCCATGCCGCCGATGGTCGCCGAAAACAACTCTGCATTCTCGATGCCCGAGCAGCGCAGCGTGATGCCGTCAGACCGGGCAAGATCGAGCCAGACAACATGGCAGCCGAACGAACCGCGCAGATGATGGTTCTTGCCATGCACATCATTTGCAATGGCCCCGCCCAAACTCACATGCTTGGTGCCGGGCGTGACTGGCAAGAACCAGCCAAGCGGGCCGCAGTGGAGAATGATGTCGGCAAGCGACACGCCGCAATCCGCCTCGAGCAGACCGGTGGATGGATCAAACCGGATGGCCGCCGGTGCCGCGCCAATGATAGCCATGCCGCCAAGGGCCGGAAGGCAGCTGTCGCCATAGCTCTTGCCATTGCCGAATGGCAGTGCCGGTCCAGATGCCGGAACCTGTTCAGAAACGGCAAACGGGCCGCGATGGACCCGTCCGAAACTTTCGAGGATTCGAGTGGTCAAAGCGCCGCCGCTGCCACCAGCAGCGCTCCGGCAATGACCATCACCTGGCTGCGCCAGTCCGACAGGATGAACACCACCGGATCTTCATGCATCTCGCCGCGCCGCGCCAACACCCAGATGCGCAGAGACAGATACAAAACGATCGGGCAGAGCAGCCAAATCAGGTAGGGCCGCTCATACAGGAGCTTGACCTGGTCGCTGTCGATATACAGTGCCAAAACCAGCACCGAGGAAAAGGTTGCGGCTATGCCAGCTTCCGCCAACACCTGCCGGTCAACAACACGGTAGCCGCGTCCGGTGATTTTCTGCGTGCCTGTCTCGCTTGTCGCATCCAGCTCGACATAACGCTTCACCAGCGCCAGCGACAGGAAGAAGAACACCGAAAATGCCAACAGCCAGAACGACACATCGATCTGTGTTGCCGCTGCGCCAGCAATGACGCGGATAGTGTAAAGCCCGGCCAGCGCCAGAACATCAATCAGCAGCATGCGCTTTAAGGCCGCTGTGTAAGCCGTTGTCAGCAACGCATAACCGCCCAGAACCAATTGGAAAAAGAGCGGCAGCCACAGGCTGATTGCCGCCGATGCCGCGATCAGCGCCGTTGTGATAAGAAGTCCGGACGAAATCGACACTGTGCCAGCGGCAAGCGGACGGTTGCGCTTGGTTTTGTGCGCCCGGTCGGCGTCAAGGTCCGACAAATCATTGATGATGTAGATCGCCGAAGCCAACAACGAAAACGCGGCAAACGCCCGAAGGACTTCGATGACCGTTGTCAGGTTCATCAAATCATTGGCAAGGACGGCTGGAACGGCGACCAGAATGTTCTTTGCCCATTGATGGACGCGCAAGAGCTTGAACACTGTTTTCAACGTCTGCGGCTTGCCCTCAAACAGCATCGAGCCATGTTCGCGTTGATAGGCCAACGCTGCCCGGTCCGGCGCAACAACGACGGCATTGGAAGCCGCATCGAAAACGGCAAGGTCGGACTTGCTGTTGCCCGCATAGTCAAACCCGCCATCGCCATAAGCAGCCACCAGCGCATCGCGCTTGCGTTCCGCCGTCAGGTTGGACTTGCCTTGCGTTGCCATCACAGCGTCAAACAGGCCAAGGTGCGCCGCGACGGCCTCCGCATATGTGCGATGGCTGCCGGTCGCCAGGATGAGCGTGCGGCCAGCCGCCTTCTGCGCCCGCAGGAAATCAAGAAATTCGCTGCGGTAAGGCAGTTTGGCCGGATCAATGGCCACACGCGCCGCAAGCCGCTCTTTTGCAAACGCCCTGCCCTTCATGAGCCAGAACGGCATGATGAACAGCACCAGCGGATTGGACATGAACGCGCGCACAAAGGCTTCCCAGAAAAGATCGGTGGCAATCACCGTCCCGTCCAGATCCACAGCCAAAGGCAGACGATTGCGAGTAGAGCGTTCATCCATAGGCATCGCTATACCACCGCGCATGCAAAAAATCGTGAACGAGCAAGCTTAACGCGCGGGAACCCGAAAAGACGGTAAATACACAAGAAAAGGCCGGGAACTCTGCCCGGCCTTTGTCGATCTTCTTCGAGGAATAATTACTTGATCGTGCCGGCGCCGCCGGAGATTTCGACGGTTTCCGAGCCGGTCAGCGCCTGACGGTCGCCGTCCGGCATCGTCACAAAGCAGCCGCCAGCGCAGAATTCGACGGTCTCGCCCGGACCAATGGTAAGTTCGGACTTGTCAGCGCCTTCGGTGACAACAACCGTCTGCGGCTCGGCATCACGATTGATGATGCTTGCAGCAGAAGCAGCGCCCGAAATCGCAAGCGTGAAACCAAGGGCAATGGCTACTGTTTTCATTATTGACCGGTGCTCGCGCACCGCCTCTCTTGATCGTGGCGGGAAATCCCGCGTTACGCACACCCTATAGAGCCAATCATCTGAACGCCACCTGAACGGCTCGTTCAGCCTTTTACAGGTTTTGCCTTGCCAGCCTTCGATTTTGTCGCGGCGTCATCCGGCTTTGCCTCATGCTCCTCGTGCGGGCGCACGAGACGGGTGATGTTGATATCCGTCTTCGGATACGGAATTTCAATGCCCTCTTCCTTGAACCGCCGGATCACGGTGAAGCGCACATCATTTTGCACCAGCGGCGACTGGGTGATGTCTGCAAGATGCACCCGCAGGTCAAAATCAAGCGAGGAAGCGCCAAAAGCCCGAAACAAGACGAACGGCTCGGGAGTCTTGAGCACATAGGGGTTGGCGCGGGCAATTTCGAGCAGCAGTTCCTGCACCTTCACCGGTTCGGTATTGTAGGCGACGCTGATCGGGATATCGACCCGCCCCAGCTTGTTGCGATGTGTCCAATTGCCCACTGCCGCATTGATCAGCTCGGAATTGGGCAAGATCATCGTCTGCTTGTGAAAGGTTTCAATCTCGGTGGCGCGCACCGAGATTTTCTTGACGATGCCTTCCGCTGTGCCCGCCACAATCCAGTCGCCAACCTTGAATGGCCGTTCGGCAAGAAGGATGAGGCCCGAGACAAAGTTCGAGACGATATTCTGCAATCCAAAGCCGATACCCAGTGAAAGGGCGCCAGCCACAAGCGCGAGGCTGGACAGATCAATGCCCGCCGCGGAAATGCCAATCAACGCGGCAATCGCCATGCCGGCATAACCGAACGCGGTGCGGATGGAATGGCGCACCCCGGAATCGATCTTGCCGCGCGAAAGGATGTTGCCATCCAGCCAGCGCTGGAACCAGCGGGTCAGCGCCAGAACGACCATGAAGGCAACGAGCCCGGTGAGAATGCCGACCAGCGAAATGGTGACCGAACCGACGGTGAACCCGTTGAGCGCCTTGTAGAACCAGCCGCTGATATCTTCCCACTGGAACCGCCATTGCAATAGGATCAGCGGCACGCCAATCAACAGCACAAACAGGTTGATCAGGAGACTGACAAGCACCCCGATCCGGTCAAGCGCGACATCGCCAAATTCAAACCGCTTGCCGAAAAACTGGCCGATGCCGGACGTGGCGAACGCGCCTTCGGCCTGAATAGACTGGGCGCTCTTGAAGCCGAGATACATGGTGATCAGCACCGCGCCGGTGATGACAATCTGCTGCGAGGCAAAGCGCGCAAGGCCGATATAGCCAAGAAACGCTGCAATGAGCGGCAGCAGCGCCAGCAAAAACAAAACCGTGCGAAAGCCGTTGTCGAATGGGCTCTTGATCACGCTCTTGCCCGATGGGCGGATGAGACTGATCGCCAGAACAAGCAAACCGACCAGCACAGTCGAAAACAAACTCTTTGCAATTGTCAGCGACAGCGGTGAACCGAGGGTCTCATTGACGACATTGAGGAAACCGTCGAGCCCGGTCACAAAAGCCGTGGCTGTGAACAAGGCGGAAAGCAATCTGGCGGGCGTCGATTCGACGTTCACCAGCCGCCATTCGGGCAACGACGGCGCCAGCACCGCCCGCCCGAGCCTGTGGATGAAAAACACCATCGCCGCCATCGAAAAGGCGCTGTACATCAGTTCGCGGATGTCGGTCCTCAGCACCTTGAAATAGTCGAACAGAAGATAAGTGACGCCCAGAAACACCGCAAATGTTGCCGCCGGCAGCAGAGTTGACCAGAAAGCGACGGAAAGCCGCGACAGATAGGACGGATTTTCCGCTGTCGGATCCGGCGTGTAAAAATCACCGAAAGCGCGCCGCCCGCCGATGAACATGATTGCCGCGGACAGCAGCGCAAAAAACGCCGCTCCCAGCATCGATTGCAGTTTGAACCGGGTGACGAAAGTGAACCACGACTTGACGATCCGGTTCAACGTGGCGAATTCTGTCTGCGCCGCTCCAAGCGTTTCACTGCCGAACACCGACCTGATGTCCTGACGCTTGGTCAAATCGGCGGCAAAAAGGTCGCGCCGCCGTTGCCCAATATCCTCGATCATCCGTCCGATGGAGACTGACAGGTCCTCAGTCTCGCCCAGCAGCAGATTGATGGCGGCTTTTTCGGCTGCAAGCTGCTTGCGTTCGGCAGTGACCGCTGGCGATTCATCGCCATCGCCGGCCGGCACCGGCCCCAGATCGGTCAGGCGCTTGTTGATCTCCGCCAGCCGCGGCCTGTCGGCAACGGCAACCTCAAGCACTGATTTTTGCAGCTGATCAAGTTCGGCGCGCACTTGCACCAGTTTGGCATCTTCGCCGCTGGCCGTTTCAATTTTCGGGCGGATCGCCTCGGCCTTCGCTGCAAGGGCTTCAAGCACAGTGACTTGCCCAGCCACCGTTCTGGGCGGGTCCGCAGAAACAGTCCCCGCACCGGCCAGACATATCACCGCCGCGATCAGAACAAGTCTTGCCAGGTGCCGGATCGCCTGCGGAATCATCACCACTCCAAAATATTCCTATCTTGTTAGAAGAGCTTCAGGCTTGCGGCAAGTTGCCCGACGGCAGCCTTGGATTCGCCCACGCTTGTTTAGCGCAAATCATGTCGCTTTTCCGGCTGTGAAATCAGCCTGGTTTGGTGCACCTTTGCCATCTCATCAATGGAAGCGACTGTGGCCGAATACTCAATTTTCAGTCTCGTGAAAAACGCCCTGTCCGGCAACACCGGCTGGAAACAGGCTTGGCGCAAGCCCGAGCCAAAGCCCGAGTATGATGTTGTCATCATCGGCGGCGGCGGGCACGGGTTGGCCACTGCCTATTATCTGGCCAAGGAATTTGGTGTCACTAACGTCGCGGTCGTCGAGAAAAGCTGGCTCGGCTCCGGCAATGTCGGGCGCAACACCACAGCCATCCGTTCCAATTATCTGCTGCCTGAAAATCAGCACTTCTACGAACTGTCGATGAAAATGTGGGAAACGCTATCCCACGAGCTGAACTATAACGTCATGTTCTCGCAGCGCGGCGTCATCAACCTTGGGCACTCTCCCGCGCAGATGGACGCCTATGCGAGGCGCGGCAATGCCATGCGGCTGAACGGCATCGACGCGGAGCTGTTCTCCCGCGAGGAAGTTGAAAGCGTTCTGCCCGGCATCAACATGAGCCGCTCCGCCCGCTTTCCGATCGAAGGCGGGCTGATGCAGTGGCGCGCCGGGACCGCCCGGCACGATGCCGTCGCTTGGGGCTATGCGCGCGGCGCGGACCGGCGCGGCGTTGACCTGATCGAAAACTGCGAAGTCACAGGATTCCTGCGCGACGGCGAAACCATCACTGGCGTTCAGACCGCGCGCGGCGACATCCGCGCCAAGAAAGTTGCGGTCGCCGTTGCCGGTTCCACTGGCCATGTGCTGAACCTGACCGGCATCGACCGCTTCCCGATTGAAAGCCACGTGCTGCAGGCTTTCGTCTCCGAAGCGCTGAAACCAATGTTCAATACAGTCGCCACCTTCGGTGCGGGGCATCTCTATTTCGGTCAGACCGACAAGGGCGGCATCATTTTCGGCGGTGATATCGACGGTTACAACTCCTACGCCCAGCGTGGCAATCTGCCGGTGGTCGAGGATGTGATGTCCGAGTTCATGGCGCTGTTCCCGAACCTTGGCGGCGTGCGCCTGCTGCGCTCGTGGGGCGGCATCATGGATATGTCGATGGACGGCTCGCCCATCATCGATATCGGCCCCCTGCCCGGCCTATATCTGAACTGCGGCTGGTGCTACGGCGGCTTCAAGGCGACGCCCGCCTCGGGCCTCTGCTTTGCCCACACCATAGCCAAAGACGAGCCGCACCCGCTGATCAAGCCGTTTGCACTGGACCGGTTCAAGACAGGACGGATGATCGACGACAAGGGACAGGGCGCAACGCCCAGATGGCATTGAGAATGGGGCATTGATGCGCATATCCTGCCCCCACTGCGGCCCCCGCGACCTCGCCGAATTCTACTATTGGGGCGATGCCACCCGCGCCATGCCCGCGCTCGGCTCAACCGATGAGGCCGCTTGGCTGACGCATGTCTATGACCGCCCAAATCCGCGCGGCCGCCACAAGGAGCACTGGCAGCATCTCGGCGGTTGCCGCGCCTATCTTGTTGTTGAACGCGATACCGCGACCCACGAAATTTTCACCGTGATCTTCGCCCGCGATGCTGCGAAGGGAGCCTCCAAATGAGCTTCCGCCGCATCGACACTTCCGGCAAAGGCAGGAAGCCGGTTCACTTCACCTTCGATGGCAAGCGCCAATCCGGCTATGAAGGCGAAACGCTCGCCGTTGCCTTGCTCGCCAATGGCCAAGATATCTTTGGCCGCTCGTTCAAATACCACCGCCCGCGCGGCCTGTTTGCCCCCGGCAATGCCGAGCCGAACGCCCTCGTCACCCTCATTCGCGGCGCGTTCCGCGAGCCCAACATCCGCGCCACAGAGGTCGAGATTTTTGATGGGCTTGTCGCGGAGAGCCAGAACAGGTTTCCCTCGCTGGCCCACGATATCGGCGCAGTGAACGGCCTGGCGGGTAAGCTCTTCTCGGCAGGATTTTACTACAAGACCTTCATGGGCCCGGGCATCGGCCCACTGCGCTCAACCAAATTCTGGATGCTCTGCGAAAAGCTCATTCGCCGCGCCGCAGGGCTTGGCCGGGTTGGCATGGCACCTGATCAGGATCGCTATGATCGCATCAACGCCTTCTGCGATGTGCTGGTCATTGGCGGCGGTGACGCCGGGCGTGTGGCAGCCGAGACTGCCGCCAAGGCGGGTTTGCGTGTCATCCTCGCCGACGCCAACCCGCAGACTAGCCTCATCGATGGCGTTCAAATCCTCACCCGCACCTTCGTCTGGGGCGTCTACGACGGCAACACCTACACGGCGACAGAACGGGTTGCCGACCACAAATCCTCACGTGCGCCGGGCGAGCCACGCCAGCGCCACTGGGTCATCCGCGCCAGAACCGCCATTCACGCCACCGGCGCGACAGAGCGGCCCATTGTCTTTCCCGGCAATGACGTGCCCGGCGTGATGCTGGCCTCGATGGCAAAGGACCTTTGCAGCCGTGGCCTTGTGCCCGATGGTCCAGTCGTCCTGCTGACCAACAATGACGCCGCCTACCAGACCGCTGCCGATCTGGCCGCCGCCGGTGCAAATGTGTGCGCCATCATCGATGTGCGGAGCGAGGTTTCGGCCGCTGCCCGCGCCTTGGCAGATCTGTGCGAGGCAGAACTTCACATCGGGCGCGCAATAACCGCAACCCAAGGCAAGGCAGCGCTCAAGTCCATCAGTATTCAGAATTTCAACGGTGCCACTGGCGCGGTTTCAGGCGAGAGCGCTTCAATCGACTGCACGACACTCGCCGTCTCCGGCGGCTGGTCGCCATCAATTCAACTCGCGTCTCAGGCCGGCGGCAAACCGGCATGGAGCGAACCGCTGCAAGCCTTCCTGCCGCCTGACCCTGCACCCGGCCAGGACTTCCATGTTTGCGGTTCTGCCGCTGGCATTTTCGGCCGCGACGAAGCAAAAGCCGATGCCAAGCGCGCCGCCGAATCTACCATTGCCAACCTTGCGGGCACCGGCCCGGAAGCCGCCACCAACCCGGATTGCTACCCCGCCTATTTCGCCGCCCCCATCCATGAAATTCGCGGTGGTCCAAAATCACAGAAGGCCTTCGTCGACTTCCAGCACGACGTCACCGCTGACGATATCCGCCTCGCCGCGCGTGAAGGCTATTCCTCGCCCGAGCACATGAAGCGCTACACCACACTGGGCATGGCAACGGAACAGGGGCGCAACGCGGCCATTCCCGCACTCGCCATCCTCGGCGGGGAACAGGGCAAGACCATTGCTGAGACCGGCACAACCCGCTTCCGCCCGCCAGCGTCTGGCGTATCATTCGGCGTGCTGGCCGCCGAGCGTTATGGCGATCTCCAGCCTGACCGTCGCACGCCGATGCATGACTGGCATCTCGCCAATGGCGCAACGCTCTACGCCGCCGGTCTCTGGCATCGCCCGATGATCTATGGCCGCACGGGTGAAACCATCGAGCAGTCTTACGTCCGCGAAGCCCGCGCGGTGCGAATGGGCGTCGGTATTGTCGATGTTTCGACGCTGGGCAAAATCGACATCCAGGGCCCGGACGCGGGCAAATTCCTCGACCGTGTCTACACCAACATGTTCTCCAATCTTGCCGTCAGCAAGGCGCGTTATGGCCTGATGCTGCGCGAAGATGGGCTTGTGATGGATGACGGCACGACCTGGCGGCTGGGCGAAAACCAGTTTCTAATGACCACTACGACCGCCAATGCCGGCAAAGTGATGCAACATCTGGATTATTGCCTCGATTGCCTGTGGCCGGACCTTAAAGTGCATCTGACCTCCGTCACGGACCAATGGGCAGGCGCAGCGGTCAGCGGGCCGTTCGCGCGCAAGGTGCTGGAGGCTTGCGTTGTCGGAACAGAGGTTGACACAGAAGCGCTGCCCTTCATGGGCATCGTCCATGGCATGATCGCGGACCTTCCCGTGATGATCTGCCGCCTCTCCTTCTCTGGCGAACTTGCCTACGAAGTCTACTCTGGCGCAGGCCACGGCCAACGGGTCTGGAACGCGCTGATGGAAGCCGGCAAGCCGTTCACCATCACGCCCTACGGCCTAGAAGCGCTCGGCACGCTGCGCATTGAAAAGGGCCATGTGACTGGCGCGGAAATTGATGGCCGCACCACGGCGCATGACCTGCATCTGGAATGGATGCTGTCCAAAAAGAAACCCTTCATCGGCCAAGCCATGATGAACCGCCCAGGCCTCATTGATGAAAATCGTCTGACCCTCGTCGGCATACTCTCTTCCAGCGGCAAGCCGATCTCCGGCGGCAGCCACATAGTCGAAGAGGATGAGTTGACCGAACCGGCAGAAAGCTTCGGCCACGTCACCGCCGCCTGCTATTCGCCGGCCCTCGAAAAATACATCGCCCTCGCGCTGGTCAAAAACGGCAAAAGCCGCATCGGCACCACAGCCTACGCCACCGCGCCGCTGACCGGCCAGCATCTGCCAGTCGAGATTGTCGATTGCCACATGTTCGATCCGGAAGGGAGACGCATGCATGTCTGACCGCCTCTCCGCCCTTGGGCCCGACTTCAAACCCGGCCAATACGGCAATCTGGCGGATGGCATCGGTGTGAGGCTGGGCGAGACTGATTTCGGCTTCCTCGGCGAACTCGCGGCATTCCCGGATGCAATGGACAAGATCGAAAAACTCGTCGCAACGGTGTCGAAGCCGGAAGGCAGCGCCGCCTTCAAGATCGCCGCCAACCGCTGGTTCCTCGCCGGACCGGCGACGCTTGGCGATTCAATCCGTGCGAAACTGAAACCGGCGGACGGCTCGCTCATCGATCTCACTCATGGCCGCACGGCGCTGCGCATTTCCGGCTCCAAGGCCGGGTGGGTGCTGTCCAAACTCTACGCGATAGATTTCAGTCTTGCTGCTTTCCCCGTTGGCACCGGCCTGTCCACTGCACACCACAGCATTTTCACGCAAGTTTACCGGCGCGATGCGCAGACCTTCGACCTGTTCATCTTCCGCTCCTTCGCCCGTTCGTTTTGGCACACGCTGCAACGGGCGGCAGAGGAGACGGGGTATGAGGTGAGTTGACGGAACGGGTGGTCGCCTGCTTCCGTGGCGTCACACTCCACAAGTCGTCTTTCCGGGGCCGCGTGAGCGGAGCCCGGAATCCAGAGCGGCTGAGAACGAAACTAATCCGCCGCTTGTCTTCTCATCCGTCACCGGCGTTCGCGTTTCACTCCCAGCCATCCGAACCGCTTGATTCCGGGCTCGGCTGCGCCGCCCCCGAATGACGGCCCTTCAAGTTTTCCACGCCACGCCAGCCACATAAGTCTGCGCCACGGCTCGGTCATCGCCCATCGTCTGCAACAGGAACAGCTCCTCCGACAGTGTCGTCACTGTCTCCATGCGCAGCCGCATTGCCGAAGTTGCCCGAGCGTCGAGCACGATGAAATCCGCCTCGGTCCCCGCTGCCAGCGTGCCGATCTTGTCTTCCATCGACAAGGCGCGGGCATTGCCAAGCGTCATCTGGTAGAAGGAGCGCAGCGGATGATAGCGCTGGCCTTGCAGGTTCAGCACCTTGTACGCCTCATCCAGCGTCTTCAGCATCGAATAACTGGTCCCGCCGCCAATATCTGTCGCCACCGCCACCCGCACATTGGCCTCTCGCAAGCGCGCCATATCGAACATACCGGAACCTAAAAAAAGATTGGACGTCGGGCAGAACACCGCCACTGACCCACTTTCGCTCATCGCGCCAGCCTCACGTTCGGACAGATGAATGCAATGACCGAACAGGCTTTTTGGCCCAAGCAGACCATACTTGGCATAGACATCCGTATAGTCGAGCGTCTCCGGATAAAGCTCCCGAACCAAAGCAATCTCGGCATGGTTTTCCGAAAGGTGCGTCTGCACCAGACAATCCGGATGCTCCCGCGCCAGCGCCCCTGCCGCTTCCAACTGCTCCGGCGTTGACGTCACCGCAAAGCGCGGCGAGATCGCATAGACCTGCCGGCCACGCCCATGCCACTTTTCAATCAGTGCCTTGCTGTCGTCATAGCCGCTGTGCGCTGTATCCAACAGTCCCGGCGGCGCGTTGCGGTCCATCATCACTTTGCCGCCTGCATTGCGCATGTTGCGCCGCTCGCTCTCGGCAAAGAAAGCCTCGGCTGACTCCTTGTGCACCGAGCAATAGGCCACCGCCGATGTCGTGCCGTGGTTGACCAGCTCGTCAAAAAAGCAGCGCGCGATCCGCTCGGCGTGGTCCGCATCCTTGAACTTCTGCTCTTCAACGAATGTGTACTTGTTGAGCCACTCCATCAGCGCGCCGGCATAGGAGCCGACCACTTGCATTTGCGGAAAGTGAATGTGCGTATCGATGAATCCCGCGACAATCAGATTGGGCCGGTGATCGATATGGATGGCCTCGTGGAAGCCGCGCATGACGCTGGAATAATCGCCCTGCGCCGCAATCACGCCATCAACAACCGCCAGCGCCCCATCCTCGATATAGCGAAACCCGCCACCCGCCTCGCCTTCCATCGGCTCGTCAGTGAAGTCCAGCAATCGCCCGCGGAAAATCGTGACTGTCATTGGCTGACGGCAGACGCCGCCTCGTACCAGGCGACAATCGCCTTGCGCTCATCCGCCGTGATCTCGGTGATATTGCCGGGCGGCATCGCGTGCGAACGGCCGGACTGCAGGTAAATCTCCCGCGCGTGCGCCGCGATGCGGTTGTCATCATCCAGCATCACGCCCTTGGGCGCATGGTAGAAGCCCTCCCATACCGGCTCGGCTGCATGGCACATCGAGCAACGCCCCATCACGACATCTTTTGCTGCCGCAAATTCGGCGACGTCCGTCAGCTTCGGGGAAAAGACATGCGCCTGCTCGCCGGTCAAAACCTTCGGCGTGGTCGAAAGCCAGATGATGATGATGAACAAGATCGCCGACACCGCCCACGTCCAATGCGGGTTGCCTTTACGGGCATGCACAGTGTTGAAATAGTGGCGGATCAGCGCGCCGATGGGAAACACCAGAGAGGCGATGATCCAGTTATATTGCGTCCCGAACGCCAGCGGATAGTGGTTTGACAGCATGAAGAACAGCACCGGCAGCGTCAGGTAATTGTTGTGCAGCGAGCGCTGCTTGGCGATCTTTCCATACTTCGGATCGGGCCTGCGCCCCCCAATCAGATCAGCAACCACAATCTTCTGGTTGGGGATGATGATCGCAAAAACGTTGGCGGACATGATCGTCGCCGTGACGATGCCAAGATGCAAAAGCGCTGCGCGTCCGGTGAACAGCTGCACAAACCCCCATGCCATGAAGATCATGAACAGATAGAGCAGGCACAACAGCAGCCAGTCATTGTTGCCGAGCGGCGATTTGCACAAAAAGTCATACAGAAACCAGCCGGCAAATATTGTCAGCACCGAAATGCCAATGCCTTGCAATGGCGAGATGTCGAGCACGGTCTTGTCGATCAGATACAGCCCCGCCCCGGCATAGTAGACCACACAGAGCAATGCAAAACCCGATAGCCACGTGGCATAGGATTCCCACTTGAACCAGGTCAGATGCTCCGGCATTTCGGCGGGTGCCACAAGATATTTGCGGATGTGGTAAAACCCGCCGCCATGCACCTGCCACTCTTCGCCGTGGGCCCCTGCCGGCAAGTTCGGCGCTTGCCGGAGACCAAGATCCAGCGCCACGAAATAAAAGGAAGAGCCAATCCAGGCAATGCCGGTGATCACATGCAGCCAGCGCGCCGCCAGCGCCAGCCAGTCCCAGAAAATCGCATAATCGAGCATAGTGCGCCTGCCTGTCTTGCGCAGACAGTTTGCAGGCTTCAGGCCGGATTACAATTGCAAAAACGGGATCAGGCGACGTTGGCCAACGGCATTTCCGCTGTGGAATTCCGGGCCTTCTGTCTGACCGCCTCTTGAAAATCATCGCGCGTCATCGCGCCCGAGTACAGAAAGCCCTGAAATACATTGCAACCATGCTTCATCAGGAAGCTTTCTTGCGCAGCTGTCTCGACATGTTCTGCAACGGTGGAAAGGCCCATCGTGCCGGCCATCGCCAATATTGTCTTGACCAATGCCGCATCTCTTGGACGATCCTGCAGCTGGCGAACGAATTTTCCGTCAATCTTGATTTCATCAAGCGGCATGTCGGTCAGATGCGCCAGCGATGAAAATCCCGTTCCGAAGTCGTCCAGCGAAAGGCGCACACCGGTCGTTTTCAGCTGTTCCATGGTTTTCATCGCATGGGCGCGGTTCTTGGCAATCACCTCTTCCGTCAACTCAAGCGTCAGTCTGGAAGGAGTCGCCTTGTGTTTCTTGAGCAACTCTCGCAACTCTCGGGCAAAGTCTGCGTTGAACAGTTGGTGCGAGCTGACATTGACTGCCAGGCGCAATCCGCGCGTCAGCGGATTTGCCTGCCAGGCAGCCAGCACCTTTATCGCTTGTTCGAGCACAAAGCTGCTGATTTCGCGGATTTGCCCGCGCTGTTCGGCAAGACCCATGAAACGGTCTGGTCCAAGCATGCCAAGCTTGGGATGGTTCCAGCGCACCAGCGCTTCGGCGCCGACTATGCACCCGTCACGGTCCATCTGCGGCTGAAGCCGCAGTTCAAGCTGCTTGTCGCGAATGATATCTTTCAGATCCTGGCCAATCTGCAACTGGCTGCTGCTATCAAACGCCGGAGCCTGATTGAAGATCCTGTAGGCGTTTCGGCCAGATTTCTTGACCGCATACATCGCCGTATCAGCATGCTTGAGGACATCATCCACGGACTTGGTGCGGCCATCAAAACAGATGGCGCCAATGGAAGCGGTGGCCTCATGGCTGACCTTTCCAAGATCAAAACCCTTGGCAAAAGAAGCCAGGATCTTTTCGGCAATCATCGAGACTTTCTCGTCTGCGCCATTCCTGTCTTTGCCCAGTCCCTCCAGCAAGACCACAAACTCGTCGCCCGCCAGCCGCGCCACCGTATCGTTGCGCCGCACGATCTTGCTCAGCCGTTTGGAAATTTCCACAAGCAAAAGATCGCCCGTGTCGTGCCCATGCGTGTCATTGAGCATTTTGAAATTGTCGAGATCAATGAACAGAATTGCGCCAAATTCATTACGCCGCCCGGAAGCGGCAATCGACTGTTGCATGCGGTCGAGCAACAAGCGCCTGTTCGGCAGACCGGTCAAAGTGTCATTGTAGGCAAGCGAGCGGAACTGCGCTTCGTCAGCCTTGTGGGCAGTCACATCCTGCAGATAGCCGTGCCAGACGGTGCGCCCCTCCGCCAGCTTTTCCGGAGTCGCCTGCACCTTCATCCACTTGGGCTTGCCGCCATCGGTCACCACGCGGAACTCGTGGTTCCAAGGTTTCATGGTCTTGCGCGAATTTTTCAGCGATTGATTGTAATCGGCAATATCATCAGGAAGAATGATCGACAAAAACTTCTTCAAGTCAAACTTCTTGTCGGCGTCATTGCGGTCAAGCAATTCGCGAAATCCGGCCGAGGTGAACACCACCTCAAAAGTGCCGTTAGCTGCCCGCTCGAGCTGGAACAGGCCGCCGGGCACCTGCGACGTCAGCTTGATCAGTGCATCCTTCTCCCGCATGCGCATGACGATGTCTGTCGTGTCGCGCAGCGTGCCTTCGTAATACAGGGCCTCTCCTGTCTTCGGTTCCAGCACAACCCGGGCATTCTCTGTAATCCAGAGACGGCGCTTGCCCCCATCGATTTCGATTTCCGAGACGAATTCGCGCACTATGCCCTGATCGCGAATTGCAGTCAGAAACTCTGTGCGGCGGCCGGGATCGACATACTGCCCGCGCCGGAACTCATTTTCGGCAGATACAAATTCTTTCGGGTCGCCATATCCGCTCATATTGGCCAAAGCCGGATTGGCGTAGATCAGCGTGCCGTCCATTTGTGCCCGGTAATAGCCCTCGGACAGGTTTTCAATGATTGCGTTGGTTTCGCATTGCTGGGTCAGCAATCGGTTTTTCAGCCTGTTGTTGCGAATAACAACATGGGCGGAAACCGCCAGGGCCAAAACGCTCGCTGCCGCCACCCAGTCGCTCATAACCGCCAAAGTTGCCAGTTGAACCGCCACAACGCACCCCTTCTTGGGAAGCACTACAGCGGAGTTGGTTGCGTTTTTGCTAACTTTGCCACCGGCGCAGATGCCAGAGCCCGTTTTGGTTAAGCAGGTATTGACAAAAACAAGGCGTCATCACACCGTTTCAGTGCATCGCAAGCGCGTTAACAGCGCCTTCCAATGCAAGTTCGTCCAAGCCCTGGCTTTTGCTGGCGACAATTTCTGACAACGCTTTGCGCATGCGCGGGTCCCAAAAGTTTCGGATGTGCTCGGCAATGCCAGCCACAGCTTCGCCGCGCGGATAGGGCCGGTAAAAGTCGGCAATCTGATTGGCCATGCGAATGAGATCGGAACTGTCCATCAATCTGTCCTGTCAATCAAAAAACATCAATCCGCCCGGCGCGGCGCAGGCGACTTTCATGCCCGCGCGTTGGGCAAGCTGCAAAGCAAGCGAACTGGGCGCCGAAACACTGGCGACAAAGCCAACGCCGCAAACCGCCGCTTTCTGCGCCATCTCGACGCTGAACCGGCTCGACAGCACGATAAAACCAGTTGCCGGAGCAATATTTTGCCGCGCCAGCGCGCCCGCCAGCTTGTCGAGCGCATTGTGGCGGCCAATGTCTTCGCGCACCATGCGGACCGCACCGTCCATCGCGGCAAATCCCGCTGCATGGGTTGACCGGTTGAGTGCATTCATCGGCTGCCGGGCTTTGAGGCCTTTCAATGCCATTTCAACAGCGTTTGCCGCCGGCAAAACCGCCTTTACCTTGCGCAACGGCTGCATCACTGCCTCCAGCGATTGCGCCCCGCATAGTCCGCAGCCCGAGCGCCCGGTCAGCGTCCGGCGCCGCCCTTCAGCGCGCTGCATTTTTGCCGGATCCACCTTGATGTTGACGATCAACCCGTCCGCCGCTTCTGCAAGGCGCACATCTTCAATGTCGCCGACATTATCTGCAATGCCTTCGGTCAGCGAAAAGCCGACGGCAAAATCCTCGATGTCCTGCGGCGTTGCCATCATCACGGCGAACTGTTCGCCATTGTAGAGTATGGCCACCGGCGCTTCATCCGGCAGTTGCCAGACGGCGTTCGCCGCCGCGCCGGCAACAACTAGCCGACCGGTCACCACGGATGACGCATCACTTGCAGTCAGGGTGCCAGACAGGCCCATGGCCTACTCTGCCGCCTGAACATTGTAGTGCGTCTCTTCCATCTGTTCGCGTTCAACCTGCCAGTCGGACGGCCGGTTGGACCGCGACACCTGCACCGCCGTCACCTTGTATTCCGGGCAATTGGTGGCCCAGTCGGAAAACTCGGTGGTGATGACGTTTGCGCCGGAAAGCGGATGATGGAAGGTCGTATAGACAACGCCTTGCGGCATGCGCTCGGTGATATCGGCGCGCAATGTCGTTGCGCCCATGCGCGAGCCGATAGAAACGAAATCGCCGTCGGCAATGCCGCGCTCCTCGGCGTCAAACGGGTGGATTTCCAAAACGTCTTCAGAATGCCAGCGCGAATTCTCAGTGCGCCGGGTCTGCGCCCCGACATTGTACTGCGACAAGATCCGTCCCGTTGTCAGGATCAGCGGGAACATCCGCGTCGTCCGCTCGGCGGTTGGCACATAGTCGGTGATCATGAACCGGCCCTTGCCGCGCACAAAACCATCAACATGCATGATCGGCGCGCCATTGGGGAACTTGTCATTGACTGGCCATTGCAGCGAACCTTCAGTGTCGAGACGCTTGTGGGAAACCCCGGCAAACGACGGCGTCATCAGCGCAATCTCGTCCATGATTTCTGCAGCGTTGGCATAAGCCATTTCGTAGCCCATGGCGCGGGCGAGACGCACGATGATCTCCCATTCCGATATGCCGGTCTTTTCCTTCATCACCGGGCGAACGCGGTTGATGCGCCGCTCGGCGTTGGTAAACGTGCCGTCCTTTTCAAGGAACGACGTCCCCGGCAGGAAGACATGGGCGTAAGCTGCTGTTTCGTTGAGGAAAAGATCCTGCACCACAACGCAGTCCATCGCCGCAAGCGCCGCCTGCACATGCTGCGTGTTGGGGTCCGACTGGGCAATGTCTTCGCCGTGCACGAACAGGCCGCGGAAAGAACCGTCGACTGCGGCGGCAAACATGTTGGGGATGCGAAGTCCGGGCTCTGCCGAGAGAGTCAGGCCCCAGTGTTTTTCGAAAGAGCCGCGCACTTCGGCATTCGAAACATGGCGGTATCCCGGAAACTCGTGCGGGAACGAGCCCATGTCGCAAGAGCCCTGCACATTGTTCTGCCCGCGCAGCGGGTTGATGCCAACGCCCTCGCGGCCAATGTTGCCGGTCGCCATCGCCAGATTGGCCATCGCCATCACCATGGTCGATCCCTGGCTATGCTCCGTCACGCCGAGGCCATAGTAAATCGCGCCATTCCTGGCGTTGGCAAACAGCCGGGCCGATTGGCGCAATGTTTCTGGCGTCGTGCCGATCACGTCCGCCAGCGCTTCCGGCGAATTTCGCTCTTCGGAGACGGACTCGCGCCAGCGGTTGAATTCCATCAGGTCGCAGCGCTCATTGACGAATGCCTCGTCCACCAAGCCTTCAGTGACAATCACATGGGCCAGCGCATTCATCACAGCAACATTGGTGCCCGGGCGCAGCTGGATGTGATGCGCTGCTTCCACATGTGGAGATCGCACCAAATCAATCTTGCGCGGGTCTGCGACGATGATCTGAGCCCCCTGCCGCAGCCGCTTCTTCAAGCGCGAGGCAAACACAGGATGACCGTCGGTGGCATTTGCGCCGATGATCAGCACCACATCGGCTTTCTCGACCGACTTGAAATTCTGCGTGCCCGCTGATGTGCCGAATGTCTTCGACAGTCCGTAGCCGGTCGGCGAATGGCAGACGCGCGCGCACGTGTCGATGTTGTTGGTCTGGAACGCGGCGCGCACCATGCGCTGCATGGCGTACACTTCTTCGTTGGTGCAGCGCGAGGACGTAATGCCGCCAATCGAATCCTTGCCATATTTGGCCTGGATCGCCATGAACTTGTCTGCCGTAAACTGTATGGCCTCATCGATCGACACCGGCCGCCAGTCATCGGTGATCTTCTCGCGGATCATCGGCGTGGTGATGCGGTCCTTGTGGCTGGCATAGCCGAAAGCAAAGCGCCCCTTGACGCAGGAATGACCTTCATTGGCCCCGCCCTCTTTCGAGGGCACCATGCGGATGACTTTGTCACCCTTGAGTTCCGCATCGAACGAGCAGCCGACGCCGCAGTAGGCGCAAGTGGTCTTGACCGTGCGGGTCGGCACGCCATGGTCCACCACTGACTTTTCCATCAGCGTCGCCGTCGGGCAGGCCTGTACGCACGCGCCGCAGGACACGCATTCGGACGAGAAGAAATCATCGCCATACATGCCCGCCGACACCCGCGAGTCAAAGCCGCGCCCTTGGATTGTCAGCGCAAATGTTCCCTGCGTTTCCTGACAAGCCCGCACGCAGCGTGAGCAGACAATGCATTTGGACGGGTCATACTGGAAATAGGGATTGGACGTGTCGACTTCGACCTTCGATTCAAAATCCCAATGGTTCTCGCCCTTGAAGCCGTAGCGCACTTCGCGAAGCCCAACCACGCCAGCCTGGTCCTGCAATTCGCAGTCGCCATTGGTCGAGCAAGTCAGGCAATCCAGCGGATGGTCGGAGATATAAAGCTCCATCACCCCGCGCCGCAGCTTCTCAAGCCGCGCCGTTTCGGTGTGAACCACCATGCCCGCGCGCACCGGCGTGGTGCAGGAGGACGGCGTGCCTTTGACGCCGTCGATCTCGACCAGACACAGACGGCACGAACCGAACGGCTCAATGCTGTCGGTGGCGCAGAGTCTGGGAATTTCGCGATCAATCTGAGCGGCAGCCCGCATGATCGACGTGCCTTCCGGCACTGTCACCAAAGCGCCGTCAATCTCCAGCGTCACCATGGTCTCGGAGACCCTGATCGGCGTGCCATAGTCTGTATCGTGATGGAGGCCCATGATCGTGTTCCTCTTATTCGGCTGCAACAACGTGCGGCGCACGGTCGAAATCTTCAGAAAAATGCTTCAGCGCCGACAACACCGGCATCGGCGTCAGCCCGCCCATGGCGCACAGCGATCCGTCGGTCATCACCTGGCAAAGGTCTTCGACCAGCGCGACATTTTCTGCGACATTCACACCGGCCAAAATCTTGTCCATCGTCTCGCGCCCGCGCACTGCCCCGACCCGGCAGGGCGTGCACTTGCCGCAGGATTCAATGGCGCAGAAATCAAAGGCGAACCGCGCCATCTCAGCCATATCGACACTGTCGTCGAACACCACAATGCCGCCGTGGCCAACCATCGCGCCAGCGCCCGCCAGCGCCTCGTAATCCATCGGCAAGTCTAGCATGTTTTCGCTGACATAGGCGCCCAGCGGCCCGCCAATCTGCGCCGCGCGGAACGGTTTGCCCGTCATCGTGCCGCCGCCGAAATCCTCGATCAACTCGCGGATCGTCACACCGAACGCCTTTTCGACCAGGCCGCCCTGCTTGATGTTGCCAGCCAACTGGAATGCGAGTGTGCCGCGCGAGCGGCCCATGCCGTAGTTTTTGTAAGCTGCCGCACCCTTTTCCAAAATCAGCGGAACCGACGCCAAAGTCAGCACGTTATTGACCACAGTCGGCGCGCCAAACAGGCCTTTCAGCGCGGGAATCGGCGGCTTGGCGCGGACAATGCCGCGCTTGCCCTCAAGGCTCTCCAGCATCGAGGATTCTTCGCCGCAAATGTATGCGCCAGCCCCGCGTCGGACATGCAAATTGAATGCCCTGCCCGAACCGCCAACAGAGGCGCCAAGCCAGCCGCGCTCTTCCATCACTGACTTCGCTGCCTTCATCACCGCAATCGCATCCGGATACTCCGAGCGGATATAGACGTAGCCCTCAGTCGCACCCGTTGCGATGCCAGCGATGATCATGCCTTCGATCAGCAGATAAGGATCTCCCTCCATCACCATCCGGTCGGCAAACGTGCCACTATCGCCTTCGTCAGCATTGCAGGCGACATATTTCTGGGCGCCGGGAGCCTCCAGCACCGTCTTCCACTTGATGCCAGCGGGAAACCCTGCCCCGCCGCGCCCGCGAAGCCCTGAGTCGAGCACATCTTGAACAATGGCCGCCTGCGGCATCTCGAGCGCCTTCTTCAGCCCGGCCAAGCCGCCATTGGCTTCATAAGCAATGATATCCAGCGGATCAGCCAACCCGGCGCGGGCAAATGTAAGCCGCTCCTGATTTTTCAAATAGGGAATTTCATCGGTGAAGCCATGGGCGAGGCGATGGTCGCCACCAGTCAGGAAGCCCGCGTCAAACAGCTCTTCCACATCCGCAGCCTCGACCGGTCCATAAGAAACGCGCCCTAGCGCGGTTTCAACCTCAACCAACGGCTCCAGATAGAGCGCCCCGCGCGATCCATTGCGCTTGACGGTCACATCCAAACCACGCGCGCGGGCAATAAGTTCAATGCCGGTTGCAATGTCATTTGCGCCAGCCGAAACCGCAGCGCTGTCCTTGGGAACCCAGACGACGATATTCATTGTCCGGCCTCCATCACGAGCTTCTCAAGCTTGGCGCTGTCCAGCCGCGCCGCCAGCCTTCCGTTGATCATCGCCGCCGGCGCCATCGCGCAATTGCCGAGACAGTAAGTCGCCTCGACAGTGATCGACCCGTCGTCTGACGTGTCGCCCAACTTCAACCCGCGCTTGGCCAAAAAGCCTGAAATCAGCGCCATCGCACCCATCGATTGGCAGGCTTCGGCCCGGCAAATTTTGACCGTGACCGTTCCCGCCTTGGTGGTACGAAAATCATGGTAAAAGCTCATCACCCCATGCACATCCGCGCGCGACAGATTGAGCGCCTTGGCAATCACCGGCAGGTCTGCCTGTGGAACAAAGCCCTTATGCTCTTGAATGTCATGGAGAATTTCCAACAGCGCGTCCGGCTTGTTGCCATAGGAAGCACAAGTGGATAGCGCCAAATTGACGTCGATCGGGGCGTTCATGCTTCCTCCGGCAAACGCAGCCAAGTTTCAATCTCGGCAATTCTCGTATCGTCCTAGAATGACGCCATGATATCAATCAAATCGGTTGTTTCTATTCCATTATAGACAAAAACTATAATGGATGCGCGCCTATTCTTCGCCTCGCCTGCATCCTGCGGCGAGCAGGCCAATCAAGAGCCGCGCCGCAATCCATCCGGCAGCCGGTACGTATCCGCCAAATCCAGCATCGCTTTGACCACCTTCGGCAGCGGATCGCGGTCGTGCGCCACCAGGCCGACGGAATGCTCCACCACCGGCGACACCAGCGGGATCGCCCTGATCCGCGCCGCATCGCCCATGACGCCGATGAAAATCTCCGGCAGCACGGTCGCGAGCCCAGCCATCAGCACATGGGTGTAGAGATTGACGATCGAGTTGCTTTCCAGTTCCGGCTCGACATGGGCGTTGGCCTTGCGGAACGCGCTCTCAATGATCCGCCGGTTCTGCATGTTGGGCGTCAAAAGCGAAACCGGATGCCGCGCTGCCTCCGCCCACTCGACGGTCTCGCGACCCGCCAGCGGATGGTCGTCACGCACAAACAGGCAGTATTTTTCCATGTACAGCGGCTTCGACACAGCCAGATCAATCGGCTCATTGTCCAGATAGGTGACGCCGACATCAATGGTGAAATCTTCGAGCGAGCGGCGGATTTCTTCAGAGCTTAACGACAGCACAGTGAACGACAGTTTCGGAAACTTCTTGCGCATCGCGTCCGTCAGCGGCGCCAGCGTCGGCAGCGCCGAAGGGATCGCCCCGAATGTCAGCCGCCCCAGTGGCGCATCTGCAGCATGCGCAAGATCAGAGCGCAGGCTGTCGACATTCTCCAGGATCGATTGCGCCCACTTCAGCACCCGCTCGCCTTCGGCCGTCAGCCCCAGATACCGGTTGCCGCGCGTGACAATCGGCACGCCCAGTTCCTGTTCCAGCTGCTGAATGCGCCCCGACAAAGTCGGCTGCGTCACCCCGCACGCCTCGGCAGCGCGGGTAAAGTGTTTTTCCCGGGCGAGCGCGACGAGGTAGGAGAGTTGGCGAATGTCCATGGAGAGTGGTTAGCACATCAGGATTGGGGCCGGAATGCCAAGAGCTTCAAACTAGTATGTCGGGATATGTGCCCAAAATCCTGGTCGGTAGAAAGAAGTGTCAATTCATTTTCTATGCACAATTGCGCGATCAATGCATCCACTGTCCCTACCTGAATGCCATTGCGACGGCAATGATTGCGCAACGCTGCAGCGGCCACGTGGCTTTCCCGGGTCGGTGGGATCAGCGGAATATCTTGAAACCGGAACAGCAATTCGCTGGCTGCCTTGGGTCCGCTAAAGCCTTGCAAGAGCTCTTGCAGCACCAACCCTGTCGTAACAACGAGATCACCGCTTGCCAGCGCCTCGATCAGCGCATGAACTTCCGGCCCAAGTTGTTGGCCATCGCGGCGAAACGCCAGCGACCAGACGCTGGTATCAACAAACAGCGTCAATCACGCGACCGTTCGGTTTTGTAGTCGTAAGACTGATCCCATTCGAGCTTGCCCATCAGGTCCCGCACGCTTTTTTGGCTGCGCCGGGCGACATATTCTTCCAGCGCCTTGGTCACGGCAGCCTTTTTCGTCCGCTCGCCGCTGACGGCAAGCGCACGGTCGATAAGATCAGGATCAAGAGCAAGGTTTGTCGCCATGTGTGAACCTTTACACATTTGTTCACACAAAGTCAAGATTAACCCTGCGGCCGAAAGCTCTTGCAGATCTCATCCCGTGTCTCCACCCGCCCTGCCCCGATCAAATCCAAGCAATAAGGCACCGCCGGAAAGACAACATCAAAACAGGTCTTGATGGACGAAGGTTTGCCTGGAACGTTGATAATCAATGTCTTGCCACGGATGCCTGCCGTCTGGCGCGACAGGATGGCGGTGGGCACTTCGCGCAAGGATACTTGTCGCATCAATTCGCCAAAGCCCGGCAGTTCCTTTTCGAGGACGGACTGCATCGCCTCTGGCGTCAAATCGCGCGGGCTGGGACCAGTGCCGCCGGTCGTCAGCACCAGGTCGCATTTCTCAACATCGCAAAGCTCAACCAGCGTGTCGCGCACGCTTTCCATGCCATCGGGAATGACCCGCACCACTGGCTCCCATGGCGATGAAATCGCAGCCGACAGCCACTCTGCCATCGCCGGACCGCTCTTGTCCTCATACTCGCCGCGCGAGGCGCGGTCCGAGACCGTGACGATGCCGATTTTGACCATTTTCAACTCCTGAACGCCCTTTCCCTAGCCAAACCGTGAGGCTGCGGCAACAAATCCCGCGCCAAACCAACACCTTGTCGGAAAATGGCTAGCTTTCGCATCGCCGCTTTGCTCAATTTGGTCAAAGCAAAAACGGGAACAAAATGTCCGCGACGCCATCAAACCTTTTCTACCAGACGCGCCTGCGCCGCCCGATGCTGGACCGCGCCGAGGGCATCTATCTTTGGGATACGACAGGCAAGCGCTATCTCGACGGTTCCTCCGGCGCGATGGTGTCGAACATCGGCCATTCCAACCCGGCCGTCCTCGAAGCGATGCGCCAACAGATGGAGAAATCGTCGTTCGGATACCGGTTGCATTTCGAAAACGAACCGGCAGAGAAACTCGCCGCCGCCATCGCCCGGCGTATGCCGCCAAGGCTGGACCGCGTGTTTTTCGTATCCGGCGGCTCGGAAGCAGTGGAAAGCGCCATCAAGATCGCCAGGCAATATGCGCTGGCCAAAGGCCAAGCGTCGCGCTGGAAAGTGATTTCACGTTTCCCCTCCTATCATGGCTCGACGCTGGGCGCGTTGGCCGTCACCGGCATGTCGCAGATGAGCGTGCCATTCGCGCCCTTGATGGTGGAAATGCCGAAAATCCCGGCACCCGCCTGCTACCTCGACCACGACAATCTTACCCACGAAGAGCGCGGCCTGCACTACGCCAACATGCTGCGCGACGAGATCCTGCTGCAAGGCCCGGAAACTGTGCTTGCCTTTATCATGGAACCAATCGGCGGCGCATCGACGGGCGCTCTGGTCGCCCCTGACAGCTACTATCCGCGCATCCGCCAAATCTGCGACGAATTCGGCATCCTGTTGATCGCTGACGAGGTGATGACCGGCGCTGGCCGCACCGGCAAATATCTTGCTGTCGAGCACTGGCATTTGCGGCCCGATATCATTGCCCTCTCCAAGGGCTTTGGCGCTGGCTATGCCCCGCTTGGCGCCATGGTCGCATCGCATGAGATTGCCGAGACTGTGATTGACGCCGGTGGATTCGTCCACGGCTTCACCTATGCCGGCAACCCCCTCGCCTGCGCTGCGGGCCTTGCGGTGCTGGGCGAAATTGACCGGCTCAACTTGATCAAAGCCGCTGAGGTTCAGGGCAACACGCTCAAGGGTGAACTCGCCAAGCTGATGGACCGCTATCCCTTCATCGGCGACGTGCGCGGCAAAGGCCTGCTGCTGGCATTCGAACTGGTGTCAAACCGCGAAACCATGGATCCTTTGCCTGCCGCCATGAATGCCCATCTGCGCCTGGTTGACCTTGCCTATGAGCGCGGCCTTATCCTCTATTCCCGCCGCACCAGAGGCGGGCGCATTGGCGATCACTTCATGGTCTGCCCGCCGCTGATCACCACGGAAGCGCAAATCGGCGAGATCATGGAAATGCTGATATCCGGTCTCGACGCGTTTGCCGCCGAGGCGCATCTGCCGGTTGCGGAAAGCGCAGCATGAGCGACCCCGTCATCATCACCTGCGCCATCACCGGCTCGATCCACACGCCGACGATGAGCCCCTATTTGCCGATCACACCGGACCAGATTGTCGTGGAAGCCGTCGCTGCTGCAGAAGCTGGCGCAGCCATCATTCACCTCCATGCGCGCGATCCGCAAACCGGCCTGCCATCGGGCGACCCGGCGCTGTTCATGGATTTCCTGCCGCGCATCAAGGCGCGCACCGATGCGGTGCTGAACATTTCCACCGGCGGCTCGTCCCGCATGACGCTCGACCAGCGCCTTGCCCCGGCAAAAGCGGCCAAACCGGAAATGTGCTCGCTCAACATGGGCTCGATGAACTTCGGTCTGTTTCCCATGCTGGAACGTCACACGACGTGGAAGCATGATTGGGAACCGGGATTTCTCGAAGCCACCAAGGACATTATTTTCAAGAACACTTTCAGCGACATAGAAGGCATTCTGGACTCACTTGGCGAACGCGATGGCGTTCGCTTTGAACTGGAAGTCTATGATGTCGGCCATTTGCAGACCCTTGCCTTTTATCTCAAGAAGGGACTCATCAAGCGCCCGGTGTTTCTACAATTTGTCTTGGGTGTTTTGGGCGGAATCGACGCGTCGCCTGAAAGCCTGATGTACCTCAAAACCGCTGCAGACCGGTTGATCGGCGAGTATCATTTTTCGGTTCTGGCCGCCGGTTCCCGCCAATTCCCGCTCGGCACAATGGGCATTATTTTGGGCGGCAATGTTCGCGTCGGCCTTGAAGATAACCTGACAATTTCACGCGGCGAACTGGCCAAATCCAATGCCGATCAAGTGACAAAAATCCGGCGCATCATCGAAGAACTCGGCCACACAATTGCAACGCCGGATGAGGCAAGAGCGCGGCTGGGGCTGAAGGGGATTGCCAATGTGGCCTACTGAAAGTGCGGGATCATGAAAGTCATCTTCGACGAATCCCAGAAGCGCCATTACCCCAAAATGTTCCTGTCCTCCGGCGCTGCCCAGCCAAACCCGGAAGTGCCCGAACGCGCCGATATCCTGCTCAGCGCTGCGCGCGAAGCTGGTCTGAAACAAGAGACGCCGCACGACTACGGCCTTGCTCCAGCAGCAGCCGTCCACACGCCTGAATACATGTCCTTCCTGCAAACCATCCATGAGCGCTGGCAGCATATCGACGGCGCATCGGACGAAGTGATCCCCAACATCCATCCCAACGGGCGCGGCGGCGCATACCCCGCCTCAGCCGTCGGTCATGCCGGCTATCACATGGCCGACACCTCCTGCCCGATCAATGCCGAAACCTGGGGCTCGGCGCTGCGCTCGGCGCACACGGCCACCCATGCCGCTGATCTCGTGGCCCAAGGCGAACCCGCCGCCTATGCGCTTTGCCGCCCGCCGGGCCATCACGCATTTGCCGATATGGCCGGCGGGTTCTGCTACCTAAACAATGCGGCCATTGCCGCAGCCAAACTGCAAAACCACGGCTCGCGCGTAGCCATTCTTGATGTTGATTTGCACCATGGCAACGGCACGCAAGGCATCTTCTACGCCCGCGACGATGTGCTGACTGTCTCCATCCACGCCGACCCGATCCGATTCTATCCCTTCTTCTGGGGCCATGCCGACGAGCGCGGCGAAGGGCGGGGCCTCGGATACAATCTCAACCTTCCGCTGCCGCGCAAGACTGGCGATGATGGTTTCATGACTGCGCTTTCAGCAGGACTGCAGCGCGTACGCGCTTTTGCTCCAGATGCATTGGTGATCGCCCTTGGCCTTGATGCCCACGAGAGTGATCCATTCGATGGCCTCTCTGTGACCACACGCGGCTTTTCCGGCATTGGCTCGCTGATCGGCGCAACAAAACTGCCGACAGTGTTGGTCCAGGAGGGCGGCTACAAGAACGCGGCTTTGGGAGAAAATCTGCAAAGCTTCCTGGGCGGTTTCAGCAAGGCGCATGGCGCATGATCAAGCCCGCCATCCGCCGCGCGACGAGGGACGACTTCCCTGCGGTCGTGCGCATGATCCATGATTTGGCCACACACTCCGGCGCGCCGGAACGGCCGAAAATCTCGATTGATGTGCTCGAAGCCGACGGCCCGCTTGGCCATGACCGGTTCCGCATACTTGTTGCCGAACTGGACGGCGCTGTAGTCGGGCTTTGCCTTTACACATTCGCCTTTTCCGGCTGGTTCGGCAAAACCGGTCTGTTTATCGAAGACCTTTATGTTGATCCATCAGCACGCGGGATAGGCGCCGGGCAGGCGCTGTTGACCGCAGCTGCAGACCTCGAATCTGCGGGCTTCTTCAAGCTGGAGGTGGCGCAGGCGAACGAACAGGCGGTCGCATTCTACCGCAAGGCCGGGTTTACCATCTGGGACGGTGAGCTCCTGATGGCGCGCGATCTGGCTTGATGGATCAGGCCCTTGCCGTCACCCCCTGCTCCACTTTTGTCACGCCCAATAGCTTTCCTGCCACAACCGCCGCAACCGCGCTGGCAAACGAGAACAGAGCGCCCATTTTCGCCGCGTCCTGAATAGCGCCGGGCGGAAAGGCGACCGTGGCGACAAACAGCGCCACCGTAAAGCCGATCCCGGCGACACAGCCGAGCACGAAAAGGTCCGACGTCCGCATGCCCTTGGGCAAACCAAGCCCGAGCGCCTTGGCGGCAAACAGTCCGAACAGAAAAATGCCAACCGGCTTGCCGATCAGCAAACCGAAGAACACCAGCCACGTCGGCTCTGAAATCGCCGAAAGCACCACGCCGGCATTGACCAATCCGAAAAAGAACAACAGCGCTTCAACCGGGTATTTCAGCCCATGCTGGATGAAGTTCAGCAAATCCTTTTGCCCGGACTCTTCCTCGGCAAATATTCCGTAGGGCCGATCCGCGTGCGGGATGGCCGGAACAACCGGGATGAGACCCAGCGCCGGATGGATGCCCGCGCGATAGAACGCATACCAGCTGAGCACACCGGCAAACAGATAGGGCCAAAAGGATAGCCTGCCCCGCGCCCATGTCGACCAAGGCCTTTTCTGGTTGCCCCGGTCCAGCCGCCGCGGCAGCCAACTGGCCAGAGCATAGGCGGCAAACGAGGCCGCCAGCGACAAAAGCAGCCATGCGGGCGCAAGCACGCCCGTTGGATAGAACACCGCAAGGATCAAAAGCCCGCCGGCGTCGTCGGCTATGGCCAGCAGCAACAGGAACTTGATCGCCGGATGCCCGGCGCCGAACACCATCCGCCCCGCCAGATAGGAGAAGGCGATGTCTGTCGCAGTCGGGATCGCCCAGCCGCGCGCTGTCGTGTCCATTACGTCCCAAAACGTCGCCAGCGCCAGATAGACCGCCACCGGCCCCAACATCCCGCCTGCAGTCGCGATCAGCGGCGTCAGCGCCTTGCGCCCGCGCAATTCACCGTCTTTGAGGACCAGCCCTTCCCAAACCTCCTTGGCCGCGATGGCAAAGAAGAAAGCCATCAGCACGTCATTGATCAGGAAATGGACCGTGACATCCCGGTGCAACGCCGCGTCGCGCATGTGCTCATGGCCAATGACAACATCCGCAGCCAGCACATAGTCGACAAAGTGGTGGTAACTGGCGCTTGCCAGATTGGCCCAGCCAAGCGCAATCAGTGCACCAATCACCAAGAGCAGTGAATAACCGGTCAGAAAATTCCAGACTCTGTACAATCCACCCTCCCGGTTTGCGGGTAAGGCAACACAAAAGCGGCCCGATTGGCAAGCGGGACGAACCAGTTCACAAACGCGACTGCCAATTCCCGAAAATAGTTGGGGGTGCGATACAGATCGAATCTGTGACCCGCTAATTCAAAGTACAATGCCTTCTTGATCGGCACTTCAAGTTTGAAGGAAAGCTTCTGGAAATCACACGTAGCGACATCACGCATGGGATCGAAAAGTTCAAGAATATACAGGCAGAACGCCGATATGCTTTAACCGACGCGGATAGAGTTCCGCCTGCCGCGACGGTGGTGTGCCAAAAACCCGATCACCGCCTATCCCCCCCGTTGACCCGGAACTCCAAGAATACAAGTGCGGTGATTGAAGACTGGCGCAAGTGCGGAATTTGCCGGCGCCAGCCTTTGAATTTCTACTCAAGCCTTGACAAGAGAGCCTGCAATTTTCTCTGAAATGTATCCGAATATATTGCCGATGATCATCGAGACTGCGACTGCTGCGCCGACTTTGACAATGCCGCCAGCGTCAGGGCCGTAGGAGGCGCCGCCGAGAAGAAACAAAGCCGCCGTCGAGGCATAGCCGTAGACGGATGACGGAATCGCCGCGAGCAGCGGTATCTTGGCCGCGAGCACCAAAACCACAATTGAAATACCAACGCAAAGGCCCGCGACAACCGCCGAGACGCCGATGCTTGTCAAAGCAATGAGGGCTCCCACGGCACAGATGATGCCCCATATGTTGGCCACCACCGAGCTCTTCAGCCCGGCGTCTTTGCCTCCGCAATGGTAAAAACTGCCCCAGGCAAAGAAGACTGCCCATATCAAGACATAAGGGCTGCCAATTGTAATGGCAGCCCAGGTCGCGATGCCGCCCATAATGCCGATAATCACGGCAAGTGATGTTATAAGGTCCATGTAAGTCCTCCCATTGATTTCCCAGTGACCGCGGCCAGTTCTCGGTTGTTCATTCCAGTTGCCCGCCCCGTGTCGATGTTCATTGCATGCGTCCGGCGCCGGCTCCTTTCATGATCGAAAGCAGATGCCGGATTCCTTGACGTATCGCGGTGAATTGACTCGTAATAACATCCCCCGGCAGCGTAGAATCGGCCACTGTGCCCCCCATCCCCCGCGATGTTGGGGGGCTGGAGTCTTTCAGGTCTCAACGGTGTCGATGCACTTTGATGCGTGACACTTGATCGCTTTCATCCCGGACCAACATCCAAATCTGGAGAGATTTTTTTGACGGTTGGTTTGAAGTTAAGCCAACGCAAGCCTTCGCTCTCATTCATTCGTGATAGAATTTCGATATTGAATGCCAATGGCATGCAGCCAGTAAGAGCAAAAGCCATACCAACATTATAAGCAATTGTTAATTATAACTATTTTCTGTCGACCGTATCCGATCCGGTCCATCGGGATACACGATTGATTACAATAGTGTTCACAAACTGAACGACCGCATAAGGTTTGCCGGTTTGTATTTTTTTCCGCTGTGTGTATCCTTCACTTCGGGAGAAGTCTGTCGGCATATTGTTGCAACCATTGGTATGTTGTTTGGTTGAGGCTGCAGACTGTGAAGGATATTTGATGATATCAGACAACAAGGGTCTTGACCGTGCACACTTGGCACTTGATCAGCGGGGAACGTTGTCCGCTGAGTTCCTGCCTCCTGACATTTATGACAGCTGGATGCGCTGCATTTCGATCGGGCTGGATACACGCCGGCCGCCGGAAACCGAAATCGTAAGTCAGGCAACGCTACGCCAGGAACGGCAGAGGTTTTCACAGGTGCGCGGTCTTGCACTGGCGGAAATGCACTCTTTGCATCAACAAATTGCTGGTTCCAATTTTCTGATCGCTTTTGCGACACCCGAAGGACTGCTGCTCGATTTTGTGTCTGACAGGAGTTTTGACGACGCATCGGATGCCGCCAGCATCCGCCCTGGCTCCATGTGGACAGAAGCATTTTGTGGCACCAACGGGCTTGGCACGGCGGCGCATCTGAAGCGGCAGATCGTGGTGCACGGCGGTGAACATTTTTTCTCGCGCTACAATCATCTGACCTGCACTGCTTCCCCAATTTTCGCTCCTGATGGCGAACTGGTTGGTGTTCTGGACGCGTCGTCTGATTGTCTTTCGCGTCAAACCCATACGCAGGCTTTGGTTGCCATGGCGGCAACCCAGATTGAAAACGGGCTGTTCCGTGAAAGCCATCGCGGCGACATGCTGATTGCGTTCCACAATCGCGGTGAATATTTGCACACGCTGAGTGCGGGCCTTCTTGCGGTGGATGTGGACGGAAGGGTGCTGGCGGCCAACCAAGCAGCGCGATCACTTTTGCACGGGCTCCCGGCGTCACCCGGGCGCAGCTTCTCTGACCTTTTCCGTACAAAGTTCAGTGCTTTTATGGATGAGGGAAACCGGCACGGGCGTCAGAGTTTGCAAGATGATGTCGGCAGTCAATTTGTTGCCAGCATTGAGAATCCGCGCATGTTCCCAATGGTGCAGCCTGTTTCAAGGCCGAGGCTGGAAAAGCCGCAACCGCCGTCACCCAAATTCGTGGCGACCGATCCTGAAGTCGCCAAGATATTGAGCAAGGTTGATGCGGCAGCTGTGCGCAACATGCCCATCTTGATCCGTGGCCAAACGGGTACTGGCAAAGAACAACTGGCACGCCATGCGCACGCCTGCAGCCGTCGCACCGGCAACTTTGTGGCGGTCAATTGCGCTGCACTTCCTGAAAGCCTGATTGAGGCAGAGCTGTTTGGATACTCGGAAGGCTCATTCACTGGCGCGCGCAAAGGCGGTTCAACAGGCTTGTTCAGAGAAGCCGACGGCGGCACGCTGTTCCTTGATGAAATCGGCGATATGCCCATGGGGCTGCAAGCTGTCCTCCTGCGCTTTCTGGATGATTGGACCGTGCGTCCGGTCGGCGGCGCGCCGCGTCAGGTAGATGTTTTATTGTTGTCAGCGACAAACTCCGACTTGGATGAAGCCATAGCAAAAGGACGGTTCCGCTCTGATTTGCTGTTCCGGCTGAATGCGCTTGAAGTGACGCTGCCATCCTTGAGGCGCCGCGCCGATTTCCCGGAAATCGCTCGCCATCTGATGAATGTGATCGATCCGTCGATAAGCATGACTCACGGAGCGATTGATTGTCTGGCCAGATTGGATTGGCAGGGCAATATCCGGGAACTGCGCAACATGCTTTTGCGTCTGTCTCTTGGCGAACAGTCCAATCTCATTGATGAGCGCACGGTAAATGCCGTGATCGCGCAGACGCGGCATCATGTGCACAGCAGCGGGCGCTTATCGGGCGACACGCATGGGCATGATGACTTGAAAACGAACCTGCATGATGTGCAGCGTGACCAAGTTCTAAGCGTTTTTGCGCAGACTGGCGAAAACGTGAGCAAGACCGCACGCAGACTGGGTGTTTCACGCAACACGATCTACCGTACCCTTCGCGAAAATGAACATTGATCCCAATAAGGATAATTGCAAAGTGTTTGAGCCCCAGAACCCCCTTGAGTCCCTGATGCAAGATGCGGCGCGGGATCCCGCTGCCATCCCGGCTTTCTATAAGGCCCTCTTGGACACGCAGATCTACATCTTGACGCCGGAGGCAAAGATGCCGGTGGGCACACGCCGGCGTGAGATGAAGTTTGAAGAACCGGTCAACGTTGCCACAGTGGAATACCAAGGGATGAAATGGCACCCGGCCTTCACATCGGCCAAGCGAGTTTCGGATTATCTGAAGGAGCCGGAGACGTGTCTTGGCGCCGTTTCGCGCGACCTTTTCAAGATGCTCCCGGACTCAAATTTCTGGCTCAATCCCCTGTCCGAATGCCAAAAGCCGCTGCCGGCTTCGGAAGTCGCGCTGTTAATGAACGGTGAGATCTTCGAAGTTCTGAAGGCAAAGGCCTGACAGTACCGTCAGGGCAAGGCGCGCGCAAACCGCATTGGCCTTCCAGCCGTTGATGCTTGCGCTGCATGCAAGATGGCGTTGGCGTCAATGCCATGGTGATTGTAGAGATCCCTGATAGTTCCGGTCTGTCCAAAGTGCTCGACACCAAGCGCCTTGACAAGATGTCCGTGCACACCGCCAAGCCAGGCCAGTGTTGCCGGATGGCCGTCAATCACGCTGACGATTGAACAAGTCCGCGAGAGCGGCGCAAGCAGGCGTTCAACATGACTGGTTGCGCCTGACACGCCGCGCTGGCGTGAACGCTCGGCTGCCTGCCATCCGGCGTTCAGCCGGTCGGCGGACGTGATCGCCAGAAGCCCGATATCCCGCCTGTCTTCCGCCAAGAGGCCAGCCGCTTCGATTGCCTCTGATGCAACTGCCCCCGTATAGGCGATGACCACTTCGGCATTCGGGCCGGGCTTTCGCATCCAATACCCGCCATTGATAACATCGCGGGAAAGTTCCGGCGTCATCGCGCGTCCGGGCTGTTCAACAGGACGCGTTGACAGGCGCAGATAGACCGAGCCGCCGGTCTCATCGCGAAGCCAGGTCGTTTCGTCGTGATCACCGTCGCCGTCACGCTGCATGTATTCAAAAGCCCAACGCATGATGACCGCCAACTCGTCGGCGAAAGCGGGCTCGAAGGCGGCCAGACCATCCTGCTTGAGGCCGATCAATGGCGTGCCGATTGATTGATGCGCGCCGCCTTCCGGCGCAAGTGAAATGCCTGATGGCGTAGCCACAACCATGAACCTGGCATCCTGATAGCAGGCGTAGTTCAGCGCATCGAGGCCGCGCTCGATGAAAGGGTCATAGAGCGTGCCAATCGGGATCAGCCGCTCGCCGTTGATCGAGTGGGAAAGGCCAAGCGCCGAGAGCATGATGAAAAGGTTCATCTCGGCAATGCCGAGTTCCAAATGCTGGCCTTTTGGCGAAAACTCCCAGTTGAACGTTGATGGAATTTTTTCGCTCTTGAATATGTCTGCCAGACTCTCGCGTGCAAAGAGGCCGCGCTTGTTCACCCAGCCTCCAAGATTTGTGGAGACGGTGACATCAGGCGCCGTGGTGACAATTCTGTCGGCCAAGGCATGATCGGATGTTGCGATCTCGGTGAGGATGAGGCCAAATGCGCTTTGCGTTGACATCGCTGGTGAACCACGAAAGCTGAGTGCCGGTGGCACCGGAATTTGCGCAGACTTCAGTCGGCGCTGCCCGCGCTGGACAAATGGAACTTGCAGCAATGCTTTTTCAAAGGCATCGGCCGGGATCGACAACGCCTCGAACTTCTCCCATTCATGACCCGGGCGGACACCGACTTCGCTGCGCCACGCCTCCATTTGGGTGGGCGTCATCAGGCCGGCGTGATTGTCCTTGTGGCCTTGAAACGGCAGGCCATAACCCTTGATCGTATAGGTGATGAAGCAAGTTGGCCGGTCATGCTTCGCGGCGGCTTCAAAAGCCTGCACCAATGTCGGCAGATCATGACCTGCCAAATTGGTCATCAAAAGAGCGAGTTCAGAATCATTGTGTTTTTCGATGAGCCGGGTGGTTTCGCCCTGATCGCCGATTTCATCGAGAAGCCGTTTGCGCCAGGCAGATCCACCTTGATAGGCAAGCGCACAATAGAGCTGGTTCGGACAGGTGTCGATCCAGTCACGCAGCCGTGCACCGCCAGGCTCGGCGAACGCTGCCTGCAACCGGGTTCCGTACTTCAGGATCACCACGTCCCAGCCGAAATTGCGGAACAAGGATTCAAACCGTTCCCAAAGGCCTTCGCGAATGACCGCGTCAAGGCTTTGACGATTGTAGTCAACCACCCACCAGCAGTTTCTCAAGCCATGCTTCCAGCCCTCCAGCAGCGCTTCAAATATATTGCCCTCGTCCATTTCGGCATCGCCGAGCAACGCCACCATGCGACCTTCCGGCCAGCCCTTGGCCCAGCCGTGCGCTTTGACATAGTCTTGCACCAGTGAGGCAAAGAGCGTTTGCGCAACACCAAGCCCGACGGATCCCGTTGAAAAATCAACATCGTCACTATCCTTGGTGCGCGAGGGATAAGACTGCGCGCCTTTGTAGCCGCGGAAATTGACGAGCTTTTCGCGCGTTTGATTGCCAAACAGATACTGTAATGCATGAAAGACCGGAGCTGCATGCGGCTTCACCGCGACCCGGTCTTGAGGGCGCAAGATAGCACCGTAAAGCGCAGCCATGACGGCCGCGAGAGAGGCAGACGACGCCTGATGGCCGCCAACCTTCAAGCCGTCGACATTATCGCGCACATGATTGGCGTGGTGGATCGTCCAAGTGGACAACCAGAGAATCTTCTTTTCAAGAGCCTCGAGAAAAGCAATGCGCTCGTTCGGGTCCATCCGCCAAAGCTCCGCCGTAACTTTAGATATCAGATAGATTTCAACTCAAGAGCCGCGGCCATAGCCACGCGTTGCATCGCGCATGATGTCGAGGATTTTCTCTTGCGCAGGTGTCGTAACGCGTGCAGCCGCCTCTGTTGTGCCGCCCGAAGTGGCAGCAAGCGGAATATCCGGATTGCCGTGCTCGCCAACCATGGCCATGGCCCAGCGTGAGAATACGCGGGAATTGGCGAGCCCTTCCTCCTGGATTTGCACCGATGAATGCCGCGGATCCCTCTCGATGTGGGCGTAAAGGGAGCGCACAGCACCTTCTTCACCTTCCAAGGTCTGGGCAAACCAGTCATCGTAAAGCAACAGCGCGCCGGTAATGCCCTGGGCTGCATTCTTGTGGCGAGCAACACGCAATATGTTGCCAAGTTCCGCGTCAAGGCTGGCTGCTGGAATGAGGCACTTGCTTCGGTAGATCAATCGGAACGTCACCCCGGCGATCGTCGTCTTCGGCGCAGATCGATCAATATCAGTTTGGTTCACGGCACATCTCCCAGAAGAAACAAGGTCAAGTGGTTCCCGGCTAGGCGCCGGGAACCAAGTTGGAAATTTCACAGAAGCTCGGCGCCGCCGCCCAGGGCCGGTCCGGCTGTGGGATCAAAGTCATCCGGTCTCTTGGCAATCAACGTCTGCGTCGTCAGGATAAGTCCTGCAACGGAGGCGGCATTGCGCACAGCTGAGTAGGATACTTTCACCGGGTCAATGATGCCGGCCTTCATCATGTCGACCGAAGCGCCATTGCGCGCATCAAGACCGTGGCCATTGGTGAACTTTGTCACCTTGGCCACTTCCGCCTTCCCGTCGAGACCGGCATTGGCGGCAATGTAGAACATTGGCATGGAGAGCGCCTGCTGCAAAAGCTGGGCGCCCTGCTTGTGGCTCCCCTTCAGCTTCTTGATCAACGGGTCCAGTTGAGGCGCCACTTTCAACAGGGCAAGACCGCCCCCTGGCACAACGCCTTCCTCGATCGCCGCACGGGTTGCATTGATGGAATCCTCAATCAGCTGCGTCCGCCGTTTCTGTTCCACCGGCGTTGCACCGCCAGCAAGGATCATGGCCGTGCCGCCCGAAAGCTTGGCGATACGCTCCTGAAACTTGTCGCGCTCGATGTTCTCGGGCGCGGCATCATATTGGCGCATGACCTGCTCGCGGCGGGCGGTGACCTTCTTCGGATCGCCATTGCCTGCGGTAATCAGGGTTTTTGACGCGGAGATGCGAACCTGGCGAGCACTGCCAAGATCGCTCAGCTCCACTTTCTCGAGCCTCCCGCCGAGGTCGACGGAGATCACCTTGCCGCCTGTGGTGACGGCAATGTCTTCCAGCATGGCTTTGCGCCAATGGCCATATTCCGGCGGATGGATCGCTGCGACCTTGAAGTTGTTCTTTTCGCGCAAGGACAGCAGATGCATGATGACAGGAGGCGCCACTTCCTCGGCAATGATCAGCAATGGGCGACCGCTTTTTTCGATCAGCGACAGGGTGCTGTTCAACTGATCAACCGTTTGGATCTTGTGATCGGTCATCATCACAAAAGGTTTGTCCAGAACCACCTGCATCCGCTCGACATCGGTGACCATGTGATGCGAAAGATACCCGCGCTCAAACGCCATGCCTTCGATGACTTCAAGCGTGGTTTCGACTGTGTTGCCAAATTCAACGGCCACAATACCGTGGTTGCCGGCGCGCTCGAACGCTTCAGCAACCATCTTGCCCATGGCGGAATCGTTGGCGGCAATGCTTGCAACTGCAAGCAGTCCCTCTTTGCCCTTGATTGCCTTTGCGGAACGCTTCAACGCGGCGATTGTTTCCGTGACCGCAATTTCAAGCCCTTCGACAAGCTCTACCGGATTGGCCCCGGCGGCTAGGCATTTCAGGCCCCCTTGCACCAGCACGTCCGCCAGCACTGTTGCAGTCGTTGTCCCGTCGCCTGCGACCTGGTTTGTCTGCATCGAAACTTCGCGCAACACCTGCGCGCCCATGTTCTCAAACGGGTCTTCAAGTTCGATTTCGTAGGCGATGCTGACGCCGTCACGGGATACGACTGGCGTGCCTTGCGGCCTGTCCATGATCGCGTTCATGCCCTTCGGGCCAAGTGTGCCGCGCACGGCTTTGGCCAGTTTGGCAACACCTCGCCCAAGCGCTTCGCGGGCCGCTTCGTCGTGCAACATCATCTTAGCCATTTTATTTTCCTCACCTGTTCCAAATTTTCTTAATACATTCGTCGTGCTGCAACCCTGCCACTCAAGCCGGGGAATGCAGATCCGGCGTTACCGGCAAAGCCTTGTGCGATGGCACAAATGGCGTCTCCAGATCGAACCGGACAGAAAGCAAACCACGACACAGAGCGCTGTTGAACTCGGCATTGATGCCGACGCGCCGCAACGCCGACACGTAGGCAGCCAAGCCGTCGCTGGCCAGTTTTGCCCCTTCAGAAGTCATGAAAGCCATGAGATCCGGACGCACAGGCCCGGCTACGCCGCGCCGTTCAAGATAGCGGTCCACTAACCGGCGGCCCTCTTCATCGACCTGCAGCTGATCGAGTTCACCAAGCGTGAGTGCGACAATCCTTGTTTCGGATAGACCGGTCGCAGTCAGATGGTTGAGCAACGCGACCTGACGGCGCTGGAAAGCCTTGACCAGAAAAGTCTGGCGCAGTTCGTCCAGATCACCGTCAGCTTCAGCGCCGAACGTTTCCTGAAAGGACAGGCCGTGCGCCAAGCCTGCATTGATCTTGTCGGCGTACATGTGTTCGCCCAACACGACTGTGACACCTTCCACCCAGTCGAGTGCCTGTACGGCTTGGCGCATGTCATCAGCCATGAGAAACGAGAAGTTGGCGGCACACCAGTAAGTTGGCAGCCGAAAGCCGATATGAACGTGGTTTTGCAAGTCCACATCTGCATGCGTGACAAAGTTGAGCTCGGTGACTGATTCATCGAGCTCCGGGTCGGTTACATTTGCAAGACACGCCCAGACTTCGTCCCGCCGGCTTTTCAGCCGACGGTCCGATACAGTTTGATCCACGGATTTGTGCGTATCCATTTCGGCTACGACGCGCTGTGGACAGCTTCAAGCAAGTGCGCATAACCGCCACCAGCCTTGATCTTCTTCTTCTGGGCCTCGATGTCGATGTCATAGAGCCGCGCCGCATTGAGGCCGAGAATCTTCTTCTTGTTCTCAAACGTCAGCACGGATCCGGTTTCCTTGGTCTCTGCTTCGGGAATTTCAAAAGCCATGAACTTGTCGATCAGCCATTTCGGCGTCCAAATGCCATAATCGCTGCCGTACAGGATCTTCTCTGGTCCAATCCAGAACAGCAGTTCCGACATGATGTGACCGAAATAGGCAGGCCGCGTATGGATGAACGGCAGAGCCACCGCAATGCCGGCATAGACGTTGGTCTCTTGCGTTGCGATCCAGCAGAAGTCGTCAAGGCGTGGCAATCCACAATGCTCGACGATGAAGTTCAAGTCCTGGAATGACGTCGCGACGTCATCGATATCGCCGACATCGAATGCGTCCTTGTTCAGCGGAATGATTGTCGGTCCCTTGTGAACATGGATGTTCTTGATGCCGAGTTTCTGGGCCGCCTCAAGGAATTGATACGACGCCTTGTCAGTCAGCTTGTAGCCCTTGGAATCGCCCTTCCATTCGGCAGTGTAAAGCTTTGCGCCCTTGACTTTGTGCTTTTCCGCCATCTCGTGCATGCGCTCAAGACCCTTGGTGCCGTCGCGCGGGTCAAAGGCTGTGTTGAGGATGAACCGGTCAGGATGGCTCTTCTTGAGCGCTGAGTTGCGCTCGGTCGTGTTAAAGCCGTTCTTGTAAAAATCGCCAAGATAAGTCGGCTGCAGGATCGCCATGTCGTCATAGCCTCTGACGAACAGGTCATCGTACATTGTGGCTGCATCGTATTTCGAAAACTTGTCGAGCGTCCATTTTTCGGCAGGCGGGCTCAAATTTGAATGATATGCGTAGAAGCATTCGATAAATTGCTTGCCGTGAATATTCTTCTGATTTGCCGGGCTGCCATCCCAAAAATGAGTATGGCCGTCGATGACAAATATTTCCTCGCCCTTGGCTGTTCTGTACATGTTTTCCTCCTCCAATTTTTTCTAGCGCAAACTCAACCGGACGGTTCGGTCACCGCCCGGTTTGGTCGCGTTTTATTCAGACGATGTATTCCATCATCTCGTTCATATCGCCGAAACAGATCACCGTGTTGTCGTCGGTCATCACCATGCGGCCGTAGTGGGTCGAGGTCGAAATCTCGAAGAGATGCGGGGTCATTTCACGGCCCAGTTCTTCGGAAATCTCATCCATTTTGAAGATCATCTTGCCGTCGCCATCGATGCGGATCATCGCGGGCATAAACGTAACCTTGGTGTTCTCGTGACGGGCCATAACCGTGGCAATGGCGCGGGCTTCCACGCTGTCATTCATGGTCACGCCGCATTGGAACGAAACCGTGTCTTCAAACTTGATGTCCTTCATCGCTTTGAAGATATTGTCTGGTTGCTGTAGCATGTCGGTCTCCTGCAATTTTGTGTTGAACGGTGATCAAGAGGTCAGGCCTTCAGGCTGGCCGGGACAGTCAGTCCAAGCTCGCCGGCTATTGCATTGACCCTGTTTTTTGCCAGGGCGATCGCATCTGCGTAGGTGGCTGCCTTGACACGCGGCTGCGACCAGATCGGCTGCAGGTGGTTGGCAGCGTCAACTGCCAGGTCAGCGTGCTTGGCCAGCCACTTGCTGAACAAAGCGGTATTGGCCTTGCCATGCACTTCGTCTGATCCGAGCATGTGGAACAGTTCCACCGTGTTGGCGAGGTTGCGCTCATAGTCAGCCTCGGCAGCGGAAACGACTGCAGGTGTGATGAAATCATTTTGCGCCGCAGCGGCCTGCATCAGGAAGCTGGACCGGAACAATTCGCCAACCAATGGCTCGAAGACCACGTTTGTCGCAAAATACTGCTCAAGGTAGTCATTCGAACCCATGATGGACTCGATTGACTTGCGTGTGCTCTGCCAAATTGGGTCTTCCAGCCAGTGCTGTTTTCCGGCTGTCTCATCAAAACCTTCGATGTCGAGACCAATTTCGCTCAGATATAGCGTGATGTCCTGAGCAAAGCGCAGCTTGTAGGATGAGTTGGTCAAAATCGCATTGTTGACCATCTGCGTGTAGCCGTAGCGCTGGGCCTGCATCGTGGAGGTCCCAAGCCCGAATTCAGCGTGCTTGTAAGCGCCCAGATGGTTCTGCAGGATTTTGACCCAGGCCGGGTCGAAGCGCGAAGGAGCGCCGGATTTGCGGCCGTTTTCGATGGTGTTCTGCACCATGCCGCAAATGGTCGACTGGCGTTGATAGTGAGTGCGTTCCCACTCCTGATCAACGGCGCGGAACTTGTGCCAATCCGAACTTTTCGCCGCAGTCCAATCCTTGGAATAGGTTGGCGTTCCGTCCGGAAATGAAATGATCCAGTCTTGAAGAAGGTAACGTTCCGGATCCGGCTGGACGTCGACCGTCATATCCTCGTAGTGGGTCGCCTTGCGCCCCTTTGGTTCAAAGTAGTTGTACTTGCGGCTTTCCGAGCCGGGAAATACTGGCCCGGCGCCGCCGGTTTTGATTGGTCCTGATGGTGCTGTGTTGGATTGTGCGCTCATGACTTCCTCCCTGGTGGTTCATCTCGATTGCGATGGCTGAGTGTGCGCCGTCATCGCGTGGCCGGCGTAAATTTGTCGAAGTAGATATGGTCCGGTTCGACGCCATTCATTTGCAAAACAGGCAACATGGCGTCGATCATTGGCGTTGGCCCGCAGGCATAGGCGTCGATTGCTCCTGACAGGTTCTCAGCGCGCAAATGCCGCGCGACAACTTCATGGACAAAACCGGTTTCGCCCTCCCACTTGTCTTCTTCGGTGGCATGGGACAGTGCCGGGATGAATTTGAAGTCGTTCAGTTTCTCCGAGATGGCCTGTAATTCCTCCAGATAGAACAGGTCAGCGCGGGTACGGGCTCCGTAGAAAAAACGGATCGGTCTTTGCTCGCCGCTTGCAATATGGTCCGACAGGATTGCCCAAATCGGCGACATGCCTGAACCACCGCCAATCAGGAGCATGGGGCCTGGCCGGGCTTCACGCCGGAAACAAGTGCCGTATGGGCCCTTGGCGGAAACGCTGTCGCCAACTTTCAACTCGCCGTCCAGCAGCGAGGAGAAGGCCCCATTCGGGTATTTCTTGATGATGAAACTCAAGTGTTTGTCATCCCCGGGCGCATTGGCCATCGAGAAAGCGCGTGTTATGTCGCGACCGCCAAGGGTCAGATCGACATATTGCCCCGCCCAAAATTTCAGGGGCTTTTCAATTTCGATTTCCAAAAGCCGGATGTCATGAGTCAACTGGCTGATTTTCGTCAGTTTTCCATCAAATGATTTCACGGCGATAGAACGGCTCAGCAAGTCCTCATCATAATTGAGCAGTTCCACGCTGATGTCGCTGTAGGCGTGGGTGCGGCACAGGAGGATATGATCCGCCTCGCTTTCATAATCTGGCAGGGCGAAGGTCGAATATTTGAGAAGCTCGATGTCGCCGTCGATCAGCTTGGACTTGCAGCTTCCGCATTGGCCTTCCTTGCAGCCGTGCATCAGGGAAATTCCCTGACGAAACGCAGCGTCAAGCACGGTTTCACCTTCCTCGACCTCCATCTCGATGCCGACGGGCTCAAACCGGACCTTATGTACCTGCACTTCCGACATGAATCAGACTTTCCAGCTTGTTTTGTGAATGGAGCGGACCTATCGGCAATGCCGATCAGAAATGGGGGCCGCCGGAGCAGCCCCCGCTGTAGGTTAATGGCAAGGATTGACTTTGAAGCCCTTGCGATAGTCAGCGATGGCAACCTCGCGTTCGGCCGGGGAAAGCGCACGGAACCCGCGCAGCGGGCTGCCAAGCGTGTGGCCGCGCACATGATCGAGCGTCCACATGTCTTTCTCGGTGAAGCGAAGATGGGGTTGCGCAATCAGGGTCTTGCCGTCCGGACGGACGAAACCAAGGTCCTTGATCGCATCGGCAACATCCCAGCCGTGGTAGCAGTCTTCCCACTCGCGGCGTCCGCTGAAGCGGCCCATCGCAGGTGTTGCACGGCCTTCGTACTCGGCAGCAAAAGCCACCTTGTGCGTCCAACGGCATCCTTCCGAGCAGTAGGTGTAGAGTTTGCCGTCGACTTCATCACAGCAGAACTCTTCACGGATGAGGCACGGCACCATGCAGCTCCAGCAGCGATGCGGATAGGCATAGCCGACATCACCATTGAACAGGATGTTGGTTTCACCCGGAACGCTCAGCTTTGCGTGCCATTTCCAGAAGTCGCCGAACTCGGCGTACCAGCCTGGATACTTGTGCTCGAACCATTCGAAGTCTTTCTCCGTCTGGGCTTCGATGCGCCAGAAGTTCACAGACCAGCCGACCGTGAAGAATTGTGCGGTCTTGTGGACATAGTTCTTCTTGACAATGCGATCCCAAGCGGCGGCGACGTCATCGTGATGGATCTTGATGCCGTACTTTTCGAGCGGCAGCATGTAGGTGCGATAGTAGTCTTCGTAGATCCAGCGATGCCAGAGTTCGGCATAGCTTTCCTTGCTCTTGTCGCGGTTGGTTGTGCCGTATTCGATGAACGTGCCAATGGCAGCATCCACAATTGCGTGGTTTTGCCAAAAGGCATACTTCAGATCGCGTTCCAGCAGCTGGTGGTTCGACGGATCATTGATCATCGCCATCAGCATCGAATGGCCATTGCCGATGTGGCGGGATTCATCCGACTGGACTGAAAGGAACACGGTTGGCAGCGCATAGTCGCCGTTACGGGCGGCTTCAGAAGGCATTGCCACAAACAGCGTGTTGGTGAACGCAGTTTCAGCAACCACGGTCAGATACACGTTTGCAGCAGTGATGGCGTCACCGGTCAGGAAGCCTTCGGCGAACTGGCGGCCGATCGTGGTGGCGTAGCATTTGCCGAACGCAGCCTCGGTGATGTCAAAGCCTGCCGGATCGATGTAGTTTTCCATATACCACTTCTTCAGGTTCATCTGAATTGTGGAATGACGGAACTCGTCCACCATCTGCATGGTCATGCCAGTGCGCAGTTCTTCGCCTGGCGCAAGACGTGCGACCATGGCCATTGAACGTGCGGCCGAGATTTCCGGGAAGGGAATGATCGCCAGGAACAGCTTCATCCATTCGACCCAGCGAGGCTCGACATTGCGGAACATGTCACCGCGCAGTGCGGCATCCAATGCGCCGTAAACGCGGTTGTCTTTTTCTTCCTGCATCGGGAAGTACGACCGCAGAACCTGTTTCATTGGATCGCGCGGAGTCTTCGAGATTTTGTAGTCCGTCGGGAAGGTCATCGCTTCCTGTACGTAGCTCGGTGTCCAGCCAAGATCAGCAACGCGATTTGCGGCTTCCGCAATGCTAATGCCTTTCTGGGCTGTAATTTTGTTAAGCGTTAAACTTGCAGACATATTTCCTCTCCTATCAACTTCAAAAATCCCGTGTATGTCGAATTTATCCAATCATAAAGTTCGGCCACACAGAATTCATTTCGATTTAGTTACGAATTCGAAATAGTAAGTTGCATTATACACTTTAGGTTCGGTTGATTTACTTTAGTTTCGAGAATAGCTTTGCTAAAATTTCTATCCAGGTAGAGTTACTTGCCACCTGATTTCTTAATGAGCGGCTTGCCTTCCGCAATGAAGCGTGCCGAAAGAATGAGCGTTCCCATTGCAAAGTCAGCGCCATGCTTGGCGATCATTGCCTCTGTGATCTGTGCCAGCTGAACAAAAAACGCGTCTTTGGACTTGTCTTCGTCACTCAACTCGGCCGGCTCATCCGGTATTGGCCCAAACCTTGATTGTGGCTTGGCCTCCTCAGCTCCAAAATCAAATTTGCTCATCACGAATGTCCTGCCCGGTTGTGATCGTCTGGCGACGGTCCGTTTTCAAATTCCAACAGTGATGTGTTCAGCCATTCACGCTCGGCCACGAGGCGGCGGTGTTCGACCTGCAGTTCAGCCAAGCGCGCTGTGGTTCTGTCCAATTCGGCGCTTTCAGCGGCTCCTGCATCGGCCTTTTTCATGTCACGCAACGCACATTCCCGTTCTATTTCCGCGCCTCCCCTGGCACTTTCATTCTTCAACTGCAGCTCGTTGTTATGGATCATGCCTTCAATCAGTTTGTGCCGGGCAATCATGCGGTCCCGAGCCTGCTCCAGTTCGGCAGCTTCCTCCTCGGTTATTTGCGGACCGCGTCCACTCGCGCTCATCACTTCTGCTCGCCATCCTGTCGGTTATGACCAATTACGGAATTAAGACTGCGCGCCCTTGGATTTTCCCATGGTGCAGATCATGCAGCGCGTCATTTGCCTGGCTCAGTTTGTATTCCTTGGTGTGCAAATTCACGAGGCCGCGATCAGCCAGGGCCATAAGCTCAACCAGCTCGGCATAGGTGCCAACCAGATTGCCAACGATGGATTTCTCGGTTGTGATCATGTCGATGGTTGGAATATCGATCTTGCCGCCATATCCGACGATGTAGTACGAGCCGGCATTGGCAGTCATGGCCAGCCCTTTTGCGATGGCATCACCCTCACCGACGAAATCGATGACGGCTTCTGCGCCGCGTCCGCCTGTCAGGGCCAGAACAGCTTCCACTTCGTTGCCATCGGCTTTGATCAGGTGATGGGCGCCGCAGGTCTTGGCAAGTTCAAGCGATTTTTCGGAGCGGTCGACAACGATGATTTCAGCAGCGCAAAGTGCAGCCAGAACCTGAATGCCGATATGGCCTAGTCCGCCTGCGCCGATCACCACGGCATATTCGCCCGGCAGGAGATGCCGCGATGCCTTCTTGGCCGCCCGATATGCGGTTAAGCCGGCGTCCGTGTAGGGAGCGACATCTTTTGGTGAAAGTGACTTGGGAAGCTTGATCAGCGAGCGCTGACCCGAAAGCAGATACTGCGCATAACCGCCATTGGCATTGATTCCTGGGAATGAGCTGTCCAGCGCATGCATGTCATTGCCGCGGCGACAGGCCAGGCAATGACCGCTGGTGACAAGCGGATGACAGATCACACTGTCGCCGACTTTTACGCCTTCAACGCCGGGGCCAATTGCTTCAACCCACCCTGCGTTCTCATGACCCATGATATACGGCAGCTTTACATCGACCTTGCTGCGCCAAATCCCCTCGACAATATGCAAGTCGGTACGGCAAACGCCGGCCCCGCCAATTCGCACGATCACGTCAGTCGGACGCGTGATCTTGGGGTCGGGAACATCCTCGTATCTGACAAATTCATTTGCTGTTAAAGACGGGTCAAAGTCGTGGAGCACTGCGGCTTTCATGGTTCCTCCCAGAACGTTTTGATCGTGCACTTCTACGGCAGCACCTCACCAACACTACACAGCAAGGGCCGTGCCAGTCTTATAACTATTTGATAATGTTAATTTATTTGACGATACCGCCGATCTGGCGCTCCATCGGAGAACAATTTTGTCAACAGATTTGTTCCGCCGCGGACCATTACCGCGGACGGCTCTGCGCACATCGGTCACATGCCAGACTGCAACTCGACAGGGAGTTGAAAAATAAGGGGACGGGATCATTTGCAAGGGCAGCCGATGAGAAGAAGGGAGAGCATCGGCGGGCGCGACAACACTGTCGAAATGTCCAAGAAAACGGGACGTCATGCCGGACTTGGGGAAGCTCAATTCTGCGCTTTGTCTGTCGACGCCGGAATTGTTGGATCGGAGTGTCAATTGGCCAGATTACGGCGAGGCGAGCGCGCCTCACGCAATCGAGTCAAACGATCGCCCTCCGATTGATCTTTCGACGCGGAGGAAAAAACTGCGGGGAAATCTGCGCCAACTTGGAAGATTCGACGCCTGGACGAAGTGCCGGCGCAGGCAATATTGCGGCAGCGCACAAGGTTTCCACATGGCCCGCCACGCCAGCAAGCGGCAGAACCAGCCCCTTTGAGAGACGAGAAAAAGACTGAGGGAAATTGAGGTATCCGCCAAGTTCTTGAAAAAAGTGGTGGGTGCGACAGGGATCGAACCTGTGACCCGCTGATTAAGAGTCAGCTGCTCTACCAACTGAGCTACGCACCCACTCCGCCCATTGCGCTTTCACGCCGGACGGGCGCTCTATAGAGGCTGGTTCCGCCACTGTCCAGCGCCTGTGTCGAAATTATCAATCTGGCAGGTAAAGCGTGCCTGATGCGGTCTTTACCGCCCGTCCGGATATTGCCACACGCTCGATCACGTTGCCCGAAACGGAAACCGACAATCCAATGCGTGAGGGTCTGCCCATTTCCACGCCTTGCATGATGGCAAAATCATGCACGCCTTCCGTCATGGCCCCAAATCGGTGCAGCGTCGCGGCAAATGCAACTGCCGCAGAACCCGTCGCCGGGTCCTCCGGTATTCCATCCCAAGGTGCAAACATGCGGGTCTGAAACGCATTGTTTCCCGTGCGGCAATAAAGATATGGCGAAGCGATTTTGCCCTCCCGTTCCACATCGAGCGCCAACCATTGTTCCGGATCGATCTTGGCGTTCCCGAGCGTTTCAAGATCGGCGACCGGAACGGTCACATAGGGCACGCCGCCGGACGCCACCATAACCTTGTGCGCATCAAAACCGACCTTTTCTCCTTTGAGCCGAAGCGCCTTGGCAACCGCAGTTTCCGATGACATCAACAGCAATGGCACTGGCAGCCGTGGCGCCGCAAAACTCGAAAGCCCCCCTTGTGAATCGGCGGTGACTTGGCAAGTAATCGGGCCGACGCCCTCCTCAAGCACGATCTGCGCCCCTGGTCCCAACCCCATCCAGCCGGCATAAGCGATAGCGCCGCCAATGGTCGGATGCCCCGCAAAGGGCAGTTCGCCGCTCGGCAGAAAAATCCGCACTTTGGCCGTATGCTTCGGCTTGTCTGGCGGCAGGAAGAAGATTGTCTCCGACAGATTGAACTCGCGGGCGATGGCCTGCATCCTATCTCCGCTCAATCCGGAAGCGTCCGGCACCACTCCGAGCTGGTTGCCCGAAAACGGCCGGTCGGTGAAAACATCATAGATGTGATAAGACAGTTCCCGCAACGGCTTGGCCTTTCTTCTGGATATTGGCCAAACATGACCAAGAATTAATTTGTATTCTGCCGCTGGCCGGACGATTTACCAGTCAAACTGTGTGATGCCTTGAAGGATCAAGTGTGATGGATCAGCAAGTCGGCGACAGCCTGCCGAAAGCGATGCCGGACATCGGGGCTTCGCTGGGTCTGGATCGCAAGGGTAAAAGCCGGTCGCTGGCGCGGCGCTTGGTCTGGCTGGCGGTTGCGGCCACTCTCGTCGGCGGCTCATGGTATGGCTATCAGCGCTGGGCTGCGGCTCAAGCTGTCTCCAAATCCTATACCACTGCCGATGCAGCGCGCGGCGATATCATTGTCGAAGTCAGCGCTTCGGGCAATCTCCAGCCATTGACGCAGGTTGACGTCTCGTCCGAACAGTCCGGTGTGGTGCGCGAGGTGCGCTTTCAGGAAAACCAGTCGGTGAAAAAAGGCGACGTGCTGGCAGTCCTGGACACCACAACTCTATCCGCCCAGGTCGAACGCGCCGAGGCAAACGTCAAAGCCTCCAAAGCGCGCATTGCCGACACTGAAGTCACTGCCAAGGAAACCCGCCTTGCCTATGACCGCGCCAAAAATCTCGCGGCGCGTGGCACGCTCTCCCAGCAGGAGCTCGAAACCGCCGCGGCCAAGCGCGACCGCGCCTTGAGCGCCATCAATTCTGCCGAGGCGGACCTTGCCGTGGCCGAAGCTGATCTGAAACTGCAAGAAGCAGCGCTTGCCAAAAGCACAATTTACGCGCCCATCGATGGTGTCATCCTCACCCGCGATGTTGATCCCGGCCAGACTGTCGCCGCCTCGCTTTCCGCGCCAATTTTGTTTGTCATCGCGGAGGATCTGGGCCGGATGAAACTCGAAGCGGCTATCGACGAAGCCGATGTTGGCGTGGTTGCCGAAGGGCAGAAGGCAAAGTTCACAGTCGATGCCTATTCAGGTCTCAGCTTCGCCGCTTCAATCCGGGAAATCGCTTATGCTTCGCAAACGACGGAAAACGTTGTGACCTACAAGGCCAACCTTGATGTCGATAACAGCCAGTTGAAACTGCGTCCGGGCATGACTGCCAATGTCGATATCATCGTGCGTGAGGCCAACGGGGTGTTGACCATCCCCAATACAGCGTTCCGCTACCAACCTGCGGCCGCTCCGCGCTCAACCGGTTTTTCGCTGACCAGCCTCTTCATGCCGCGCTTCCCGCGCACGCAGACCAAACAAGCGCCTAAGGCAGCAGCGGACGGGTCGCGCACGGTCTTTGTTCTTGAAGATGGCGCGCCGAAAGCCGTTCAGGTCATGACCGGATCGACGGATGGCGCCATGACCGAAATCACCTCCGGTCTCGAAGCTGGCGCAAAAATCGTCACCGCTGAATCCACAGCAGGGGCCAATTAGACGATGGCAAGCCCATGTTGAATGACGTTCCCTTCATCCAATTTGAGAATGTCTGGAAGACCTACGGACAAGGCGAAGCGCAAGTCGTCGCGCTTGCCGGTGTTGACCTTTCGATACGCCGTGGGGAATTCGTCACAATCATGGGTCCGTCAGGGTCCGGAAAATCAACGGCCATGAACATCATCGGCTGCCTTGATGTGCCAACCCAAGGCACGTATGCATTCATGGGGCTGGATGCCGGCAAGCTTGACCGCGCCCGCCGCGCCCTCTTGCGCAACAAATATATCGGCTTCGTCTTTCAGGGCTACAATCTTCTGGCCCGCACGACCGCGCTCGACAATGTCGAACTGCCATTGATCTACCGCGGGATGCCCCGACGCGAGCGCAAGGAGCGGGCAGCGGCTGCGCTGGAACTGGTCGGCCTGTCCGACCGCGCAGGTCACACGCCTTCCGAACTGTCCGGCGGCCAGCAGCAGCGCGTCGCCATCGCCCGCGCCATTGTCACCGAGCCGGAACTGCTTGTCGCGGACGAGCCCACGGGCAATCTTGACACGGCCCGCAGCCACGAAATCATGATGCTGCTGACCCGGCTCAACGAAAGCCGCGGCCTGACCGTCGTCATGGTCACCCACGAAGCCGACATCGCCGCCTACGGGGCCCGCACGATCCGCTTTGTTGACGGCAACATCGCCTCCGACGTCCATAACAAGGGGCCGGCCCATGTTTCTTGAAACTGTCCGGCTCGCCCTCTCCTCAATCCGCCGCAACACGCTGCGCTCCTTCCTGACACTTCTGGGCATTGTCATTGGCGTCGCTGCGGTCATTGCCATGATCACCATCGGCTCGGGCACGACTGCGAAAGTCCAATCCGATATATCCAAACTCGGCTCAAACCTCTTGACCATCCGCCCGGGCACACCAGCCACCCCCGGTTCCGCACCGATCCGCGCCCGCGACTTTACAGTGCGGCAGGTCACGCAGCTGGCAGCAACGCTGGAAGGCGCGAAGGCCATATCCGCGACCAGCCAGAAATCAGTGAAAATCGTTTACGGCACCGAAAGCCTGACAACGCCTGTCACAGGCACGGATGCCGGGTTTTTCATCGTGCGTGACTGGGATGTCACGTCGGGCCGCGTCTTCACTGAACAGGAAACACGCGGCGGCTCGCCGGTCTGCGTCATTGGCGAAACAGTGCGCAAACAGTTCTTTGGCGCCGGTGATCCGCTTGGCGCGACCATCCGTGTCGGCCGCGTCAACTGCCCGGTCATCGGCCTTCTGGAATCCAAAGGCGCATCCAATTTCGGCACGGATCAAGACAATGTCGTCATGATGCCGCTCTCCGCTTTCCAGCGCCGAATTGCCGGCAGCAATGATGTCGAAACTATTTTTGTGTCCGCCGAGGACGGGGTGCCAACGACCGAAATGCAGGCCCGTATCGAGACGCTGATGCGCGAGATCCGAAAAGTCGGCACCGAAGAAGACGATAATTTCAACGTCCGCGACCAGACGCAGATCGCCAACATGATGTCGAGCACCATGGCGACCATGACCGGGATGCTGTCAGCTGTCGCCGGTGTCAGCCTTCTGGTTGGCGGCATCGGCATCATGAACATCATGCTGGTCTCTGTCACCGAGCGCACACGCGAGATCGGCATACGCCTCGCCATCGGCGCGCAGGAGCATCATATCCTGACCCAGTTCGTCGTCGAAGCGACGGTGCTTGCCCTGTTCGGCGGCATTTTCGGCATTTTGCTTGGCCTTGGATTGGCAGCGCTTGCTTCTTCACTGTTTGCAATTCCGTTCAACCCCAGCCTGTCCACAATAGCGCTGGCCGCCGGATTTTCCGCACTTATCGGTCTCGTGTTCGGCTTCTTCCCTGCCCTGCGCGGCGCGCGCCTCGACCCGATCGAGGCGTTAAGGCATGAGTGACAATCGCCAGCGGCAATAGGCGCGCATGTAGGGTGGCATGACATCACTGATATCAGTGGCCGTCTGGATCAATATGCCATCGTCCAGTTCTGGATTATCTTGCCCGCGCACATGCTGGCGGATGCAACCGAGTAAAGCCGCCGAGTCTTGCCGCGCGACATAGCGCCGAAACAGGCAGACGAACCGGTTCGACCGGATGAGCGTTAGATTTGGGCCGGCGTCCATATCTGCAAGCACAAGTCCGGTTTCCTCTAAAACCTCACGGTGCATATTGGCATGTGGTTGCAGTTTTCCGTCTTCAACATCTTCATCGTCAAATGTGCCGCCAGCAAAATAGACACGTCCCGCATTGGTTGTCGTGGAAGCCGCACGCGTTGCAATCAAATGACCGTCGCTGCTTTCTATCGCGGCCAATGGAAACACATGCCAAACATTAGCCGTGGATTGCAGTGTGGCGTTCCCGCGCCAATGCATCAATGTGGCGTAGTCAGTCCGGAACGCCCTGCCCGACAACTGTCCGCCACTCAATTTCAGGTCTGAAGTCAGATAAATCGGTCCATTGAATAGAAGCGGATTGTCACTCGCTCGCTTCAGCCACCCGGATTGAATGGAAGGCATGTCTTCAATGAGAACGGGAGGCGCTGTACCGGTCACCGCAATATCAACTTGATTGACCGGCAACGGCACATTTTCTGCCATCGTCTCCAACGAAGGGTCTGACAATGGTTCAGACATCAAACGTCATCGCCACCGGACAGTGATCGCTCGCCTTCGGCCGGTCCCAGCCGACGCGCGGATAGCGCTCCACGTCCTGGCCCTTGGGGAAGATCGTCCGGTAAGGCTGGCCGCGCCGGATGATATCCGGTTTGCGCCCGGCGTTCTTTTGCGCAAGCGCCGGTGAAGCCAGAAGATAGTCCAATTGGCACAGGTGCCGTTCTTCCGGCCCGCGCGTGTGGAAAAGCGTCCAGCGGTCCATTAATTCGCGCCGCGCCACCAGGTTTTCGCAGAACCCGTCAGCAAGTAATACGTTTAGGGCATTGTTGGGATCGTTGATTGGAGTGAACTCGAAACCGCCATCGCGGTTTTCCCGGATATCCAGCTTTTCGGCATAGTCATTCATGTCGCCGCAAATCAGCCAGTTGTGGTTTGCGCTCTGGCCCGCGCCAAACCGCTGCTCGACAATGTGCCGGATCGCCTTGGTCTCGGCCACACGCAGCGGCTGGCTGGCAATCCGCCCGTCCACCCCGTTGCGCGGGCCGCCCATCGATTTCAGATGTGTGACAAAAAGCGTCAGTGGGCGTTCGCCAATCTTCAACTCCACTTCCAGACAGTCGCGCCGGAAAATCCGTTCGTTTGGCTTGATATCGAGAAGCGCAACACCTTCCGAATGGAGACCAAGCTCCTCAAAGGTCAGCCCGGCATGGCTTGTGACTTTGACGCATTCGATCGGCTCGCCATCGCGCGTCTTATCGCGCATCATCACCGCCACATCGATGCCGCGCGAGTCATTGCCTTCCACCAGAATCTTCTGCCGGTATCCCGCACCGATCATCTTGAACAGATATCCGAATTCGAATGCTTTCAGGATGTCGATGTTGTCAACTTCCTGCAGGCAGATGATGTCCGCCTTTGTGTCGGCAATCGCCAACGCGCTGAGCTGGCGCGTGTCATCGGCCAGCGCCACCACCCGCGCCATTTCCATCTCGCGGTACTGGTTTTCGTCGCGGATATCGAACAGCAGCAGCGACCGGTCAGCGTTGAGCTCATTGCGATAACCGGAAAAGTCGAACCGTCTGAGCAGGTTCTCGATGTTGAACGTGGCAATGCGGACAGACATGGACACTCCCGGTCATCAGGCGAGGCTTTGCCCGCCGTCAACTGTTATAATAGCGCCATTGATATAGCGGCCGGCGGGCGAGGCAAGCAAAAGCGCCGCGCCGTCCAGGTCGCCCTCCTGCCCAAGCCGCCGCATTGGATTGACGCCTTTCAGATACGACTTGGCTGGATCAGACAGAAACCCGGCTGTCATGCGCGTTTCAAACCAGCCGGGGGCCAGTGCATTGACCCGCACGCTTTGCGGTCCAAGCTCAAGCGCCATCGAGCGCGTCATCTGCGCCACGCCTGCCTTGACTGAGGAATAGACTGACGTGCCGGTCATCGCCTTGCCGCCGAGTATGCTGGCCATGTTGATGATCGATCCGCCTTTGCCGCCGGCTATCATCCGCCGCGCCGCCGCTTGGGCAACAAAGAACATGCCTTTGAGATTGATCTCTGCCAGCCGGTCCCACTCGTCGCGCTCGACGTCAAGGAACTTCTTGCGCAGCGAAAGCCCGGCATTGTTGAACAGCACTTCAGGGTTTCCGAATACCGCTTCGCATTGTGTGAAGGCCATTTCGACACCTTCCGCCTGCGTCAAGTTGGCTTCAACAAAGAGTGGCTGATGAAAGCGCACGCCAGCAATCAGGCTTTCGCACACTGCCGGATCGTGGTGCGTGGCAACGGAACAAACCTTCGCCCCGCGTTGCATGAACAGGCGCGCCAGCTGTAACCCAAGGCCCGACGAGCCGCCGGTAATCAACACGACCTTGTCGCGCACCGAAAAAAGCTCGTCCACTTGCGCCGCTCCTTGTAAACCCCGAATTGTCCCTATCAGCGCGCGGACAAATTTCAAAGGTCAACGCTGTCGCAGCCCCGGTCAATCACCGCACAGCAGGAAACCCAATCCCATGTCGCGCGCATTGCGCCAGCGCACAATCGCCTCGATTGGCGTTTTCTCACCGGCAATCGCCAGTTTGAACCGGGTCGGAACACCGGTCGTCTGCGCCATGGAAACGCGTGCGCCGTCGGAAGACAGATTGCGCAGCACGCATTCAAGGCTGCCGAACCCGTTGTTGAACTGCAAAACCGCGCCCTTGAGAATGCGCCGGCGGTGCTCGCCGCGGCGTTCCTCACCAGCATATCCGGTTGTTTCGGTATGGCTGAGTTGCATGGAAGTCTGATTATCGCTTGCAAAAAACATGGCTATCGCCTCCTGGCTAAAATCAGCGATGCGAGTTTCATGCCAGTTTCAATTGACCCGTTTCAGGACAATTGCGCTCAATCCAGCGCAAAATCCGCTGGATCTAGCCCCAGATGAGACGCGATAGCGTTCACTGCCGTCTGATGATCCTCGCGCTGCGGCAGGCCTGAAACTGTGACGCAGCCAATCACCGGTCCATCTTTCAACCGCACTGGAAAGCCGCCGCCCGCTGCCGCGTAATCCATCGGGTCCGTGCCAAACGCTGCGGTAAAGACGCGGCCCGCGTCAGTCATTTCCAGCGCCTTGCGATAGGAGGAAACATGAAACCGCCGCACCACATTGACCTTGCGCCGCACCCAATCTGCATTGTCAAATGATGTGCCAGCCATTGCAAAAGCAAACAACTGCCGGTCCCAAAGGCTCACATCAATCAGTCCGCTTTTGCCCTCTGCCTGCAGCGTGCGCACAATCGAAAGCCCGATCTCCAGCGCATCCTTTTCGCTGAACCGCTCGAAAACCAACGCCTTTTCCTGCGCTTTCATGGTCAGAATATCAGCAGCACTATTCATGTCAGATCCTTCACACCATCCTTGATTTTGCCGCAGATAGCATCGAAGCTGCCCCATGCGCAAAATTCTTGTGTTTTTCCTCGCCCTTAGTGCCGCAGCGCCAGCCATGGCCGACGGTGTGCTGGACAAGATATTGTCCCAATTTGACAAGGATCGCCTCGCCAACTTCGACAAGACGCGCAGCGAGGCGCTATCTGAAGGCCTTCGCGGCGATGCAGCGGACGTGGATATTCTCACCAAAGCGCTCGACGGCAAGCAAATGCCAATTTCCAAAGAGTTCGACATGACCGGCAATTGGAAATGCCGCGTCATCAAGGTCGGCGGCACGCTGCCTCTCACCCCCTACGGCTGGTTCAAGTGCCGCGTCACCGATGATGGTTCCGGCTGGTTCCTCGAAAAGACCACGGGCTCGCAGCGTCTGAGCGGGCGCTTCTATACGCAGTCCGGCACAAAGCTGGTGTTCGTCGGCGCTGGCCACGTCAACGACGACCCGCCACGCAAATATGGCCAAGACCCGCAACAAGACCAGGTCGCCATCGCAACGCGTTTGGCTGAAAACAAGATCGTGCTGGAATTCCCCGCCCCGCAGTATGAGTCCAAGCTGGATGTGCTGGTGATGGAGCGGGGGAAGTGATGGTGACAACCAGAGTGCTTTACTTTGTGCACCGTAGATGATACACAATGTCTCTAATGATTGATCGCCTGCAGCCGATCCCGCTGTTTTTCTGGCGCACTCCGTCGGGGCGGGAAGTTGTTCGCGATTGGCTGAAGGAGATGCCTCCCGCAGACCGTGCCGTCATTGGGACGGATTTGCGGACTCTGCAATTTGGCTGGCCGATTGGAATGCCTTTGGTTCGTTCGCTTTCTGGCGGGCTATGGGAGTTGAGATCATCGCTGCCAAGCCGCCGCGAGGTGAGGTTGCTGT
>JBAVTG010000059.1:0-3191 GCA_049696015.1 Rhizobiaceae bacterium
CGGCCAGCCGCCCGGTGCAATTGGCCTGCTCGGTCACAAATTGCGCCACACCTTTCGGCAGCACTTGCGACAGGATGGTTTGCGGCTCCTGCTTGCCGTTCATCTTCCGCGCCTCGCGCAGCATCGGGAACACATCCCGTCCCGGCGAAAGGTCAATGGCAATCTCGTCGCCCTCGCGCCAATAGCTTGAAATCTGCAGGATCGACGGGCCAGACAGGCCGCGATGGGTAAACAACAGCGCTTCGGCAAACTTGACCTTGGCGCGGCTCACGACTGCATCGACCGCCACCCCGGCCAGTGCCTTGAGCCGGTCCAGCATATGCGGTTCAAACGTCAGCGGCACAAGGGCAGGCCGCACGTCTGTCAGCGCGAGACCGAACTGCTCGGCGACACGGTAACCAAACGATGTCGCCCCCATTTTCGGGATCGATTTGCCGCCGGTGGCGATCACCAGCGACTGGCACTCCACAGGTCCGCTTGACAGGCGCACAAGAAAGCCAGTCTCAGTCTTGGCGATGTCAAACACCTGAGTTTCAAGCCGCAGCACAACGCCAGCTGCCGCCATATCCTCTGCAAGCATGTCAATGATCTGTTGCGCCGACCCGTCGCAAAACAGCTGACCAAGTGTCTTTTCATGATACGCGATCCCGCGCGCATCCACCCGCTTGATGAAATCCCGCGCGGTAAACCGTTTCAGCGCCGAAATGCAGAAATGCGGGTTTTGCGAGATGAACTGCTTGGCGCTTGAATGCACATTGGTGAAATTGCACCGACCGCCGCCGGATATGCGGATCTTTTCACCAGGCTTCTCCGCATGATCTACAATCAACACGCTGCGCCCACGCTTGCCAGCTTCCGCAGCCGCAAACATGCCTGCAGCACCCGCGCCGATGATGAGGACGTCGAAGGATTCGGATTTCATAAGCGCGGGGCACGCTCAGACATGTCGGCATTTCTTGGCAGCCTGACAAAACCCGGCTGCTCTGATGCGTTCTTGTCAATCGTGATAGTCGGACTCGCGTCTGCGGACTGGTTCATCGCAGCTATGATGAAATCGGCAAAGTTTGCGTTGCCGATCTTGAACGCTTCTAAAGCACCTGAGACCAGAAGTGGCCGTTCCAACACAATATTGTCTGCCAGCAGCAAGTCGCCGATGACAGCGCATATTCTATCCTTGTCCGATCCCGGCGCTCGGCTGAGAACCCAGATCAGCTCGGCCAGAACAACCAAATTGACATAGCCCGGTCGTTCAACAGTGCAATCTTCATCAATAAATCTCTGGGCTGGCGGAGACCAAACCGGGTCGTCATTGAGAATGTAGCGGACAAGAACGTTCGTATCGATGCCAATCAAATTGCCGACCCCGCCTTATTCCGCCTCATCACCTCCGAGGAGATAGCCGCGTCCACATCTATTGGCGACGGGGGCCGCGGGAACAGCCCCTTGAGCGCCTTGATACTGCGCTTCTTGGCAGTCACGTAAACCCGCCCGTCCGCATCTGTCTTAAACTGTACCTTGCCACCCGCCTCAAGACCGATCAGCCGCCGCACCTCAACCGGGACGGTCACCTGGCCCTTGGCCGACGTCTTTGCATCAAACAATCCCATGGCGGCCTCCTGGTCCCAATTCCCCTACATATCAAAAAAGTAGGAATTTTACAATCTTCCATGTCGATATTTGCTTCACGCCGCCTTCGCCCCACGCACCTGATAATCCTTGATGGTGGCAAACTTGATCGCTTTCCAGCGCTCGGCCTCGTAGTTCAGCGAATAATTGTTCTGCGCCAGAAACACCGGGTCGCCGTCGAGATCGCGGGCCATGTCGCCGCGGTGAGCTTCCATGAACTTGTAGAGCTCGGCCTTGTCATCAGCCGAAATCCAGCGGCAGATTGAAAAGCGTGACATCTCAAAGCCTGTCGGCAGCGTGTATTCGAGCAGCAGCCGCTGTTGAAGGACATCGAGCTGCAGCGCGCCGACGACGCCAACGATGGCAGGCGAGCCATCTTCCGGCGAGAACAGCTGCACCACGCCTTCCTCGGCCATCTGCGCCAAGGCTTCCTTCAGCTTCTTGGCTTTCATCGCATCATCCAGACGCACGCGCCTCAGGATTTCAGGCGCGAAATTTGGAACGCCGCGAAACAGGAAATCCTCGCCTTCGGTGAGCGTATCGCCGATGCGCAAAGTGCCGTGGTTCGGAATGCCGACGACATCGCCGGCAAAGGCCTCGTCGGCAATCTGGCGCGAGCGGGCAAAGAAAAACTGCGGCGCGGACAGGCCCATGGGCTTGCCGGTGCGCACGAGCTTGGCTTTCATGCCGCGCTCCAGAGTGCCGGAGCAGACACGCACAAACGCAATGCGGTCGCGGTGGTTCGGGTCCATGTTCGCCTGGATCTTGAAGACAAAGGCGCTCATCTTTTCTTCGGTGGCGTGTATGATGCGTGTGTCCGCTTCCTGGTCACGCGGCGGCGGCCCAAAGTCTGCAAGTGCATTGATGAGATCGCGCACGCCGTAATTCTTCAGCGCGGAGCCGAAATAGACCGGGGTCAGATGGCCCTCCATGAAGGCTTTCTTGTCAAACGGCTTGCACAAATCGCGCGCCAGCGAACAACTCTCAATGAAGGCATCACGCTCGTTGGCCGGCAACAGTCCGGCGGCCCCGTCGCTTTCCGGACCATTGACCTTGACCGCATCGGTGTCCGCATCGCGCTGGCGGACGGAGTTTTCTTTCAAATTATACGTGCCTGCAAAATTCTTGCCCATGCCGATCGGCCAGTTGATCGGCGCCGTATCCAGCGCCAGCTTCTGCTCAATTTCATCAAGGATTTCAAAAGGATCACGGGCCTCGCGGTCCATCTTGTTGACGAAGGTGACAATCGGGATATCGCGCATGCGGCAGACTTCGAAGAGCTTGAGCGTGCGCGGCTCGATGCCTTTGGCGCCGTCGATCACCATGACGGCGCTATCCACTGCCGAGAGCGTGCGGTAGGTGTCGTCAGCGAAGTCTTCGTGGCCGGGCGTATCCAGAAGGTTGAAGATCGCGTCTTCATATTCGAACGTCATCACCGAGGTGACGACGGAAATGCCGCGCTCGCGCTCGATGGCCATCCAGTCGGAGCGGGTGTTGATCCGGTCCTTCTTGGCTTTGACCTCACCGGCAAGCTGGATCGCGCCGCCAAACAGCAGCAGCTTTTC
>JBAVTG010000060.1:0-7555 GCA_049696015.1 Rhizobiaceae bacterium
GGTCAGCGGGGCCATGCTGCACTGCCGCAAGTCGCAACGAGCCCGTTGCAGACCTTTGCCATTCACCAAGTCACGTCTGGTTTTGGCTGATGCGGGACGGAGCAGCCGTTGATGTCCGCTCGGCCAGCGACCGCTTTCCCGGCTTCCGCTGAAAACGCCCCAAAATGTCGTGATCCCGGTAGAGTGCAGCTTGCCAAGAGATTGTAGTGCGGTCTCTGCACCTCAATCGTGGGCGAGCCAATGCAACTTGCGGCCAGGGACCTGATCAACCTCGAAAACTATCCAATTTCGACGCCCGGACCTTTGCGTGATGCAATCCTGACACGGGTGCGCGGTGAGCTCGAATTGCGAGGATGTGCAGTCCTCAAGGGCTTCCTGAAACCGGCAGGGATTGCCGCGGCAGTTGCCGAAGCCGATGGCGTGGCAGACAAAGGCCACCGCAGCTACTCGCGCACCAACGCCTATTTCACAACAGACGACCCGAGCCTGCCCGAGACTGATCCCAGACGCCGGTTCTTTGACAGATCGAATGCTTTCATCCCGGCCGACAACTTTCATTCAGATGGTGCTTTGCGAACCATCTGCGATAGCGAAGGGTTCGACACGTTCATTCGTGAATGTCTTCAGGAACCCGAAGACCGTTTCTTCCGCTATGCCGACCCGCTGGCCGACGTGATCGTGAATGCAGCTTGGGAAGGAAATGGGTTCCCTTGGCACTTCGACACCAACAATTACACCGTCACGCTGGCGCTTCAGAATGCAGACTGTGGCGGAGCCTTCGAATACGCCCCAATGATACGGACCAGCGTCGACGAGAACTTTGACGAGGTTGCCAAGGCTCTCGACGGCACTTCGGACAAAGTGATTTCGCTAAAGCTCGAACCCGGCGATCTGCAGCTGTTCAAAGGACGCTACTCGCTGCATCGTGTAGCCCCCTTGGAAGGCGCGACGCCCCGCTACGTTGCAATTCTTTCCTATGCGCAGGAGCGAGGCATGGTGGGTAGCGTCGAGCGCACCCGACAGCTCTATGGAAGAACACTTCCTATCCACCACGAGCGAGCCGGGCAGCGGGCAGACGCCTTGATTGATTGACTGACCGGCTGAACCAAACTGCGGCGCTGCGACGCTGCCAAAAAGTGGTCGTCTTCGCAAACCTGTCCGGCGCCGAAGCGGACATTGGAGCGGCCCGCAGTATCAGTCAAACTGGGCTCGAAGCGTCATGCCGCAGGTCGGCAACCACCTTTGACCGCAAATGGCCTGACAGCCAACGTGCCCGGCCCTTCGCTGCCAATCGCTCCGTTCAAGCGTAAAGTAGCTTTAGGATCCCCAAGATCGATCGCGAACGGCCGACATGGCAGCGCATCGCCGACAGCTTGGGGGCCGGGAGTTGTCAGTCTGCTTATGGAAAGCGAGACGGGCAAAACAGACATTCGAACGTTTCGCCTGTGGTTCACATCACCGCTCGGCGCGGCTCGCCGGGCGATGATGAGAACTATGCATACCCCATTGTAGAAATGGCGGAACCAGTGAGATATCCTAGGTTTTGAACAACGAAGGCAAGGACAATTGCGGGTTCAATCCAGTGAAGGTTGCAAGGTCTGAACCGCACAGGCCAGTATGGCGGACGTCCCGTAGGACCCCTCCCAAGCGCGGAACGGGATCGGGGATGTCATGAAAGGCGCAGCGCTACAACGGTTCGATTGGCAGGGCTTTCATGTTGTTCCCGTCACCCCTTTTCAGACAGCCAAGCCTTGAGGTCTGCTTCAGCTCGCTCCAGCGCGCCGTAATTCAGGAGCTTGCGCAATATGGCTTCCGTCACCGCCCTGGCGCGCAAATTGAAGGTGCCGTCGTCGCGTTGCGGGCCTGAGACCTGATAGATATCCAGTTTGCCGTAAATCTGCGTAAGCCGGTTCTGGACTGAACGCAGTGAAAGATGGCGCCGCTGGGCGATCGACCGGTCCGTCATGCCAAGGGCAATGTCCATCAATATTTCATCCTCGGCCTCTGTAAGTCCGATGTTGGGCGTGACGCTGCGCTGCTGCATCCCGCGCACTTCATTGTCGATCACGCATTGGTTCTCAATGAAAATGCTGCGCAAGGCCAGTTTCAGCCGTTCATCCGCCGCCGATTTCAGGACATATCCGTAGGCTGCGCCGTTGGGAACAATCCGGCTGACGCCGCGCACATAAGCCTCATCAGAGTAATTTGACCAGAAGAGGATGCGACGGTCTGGCTTTTCGCGCCAGATCGCGCGCGCGGCCTCGATCCCGTTGCGCTTGGACATTTGCAGGTCCATCACGACATGGGCGGAGTTGTGCTCGCGGGCAAGCTGTTCCGCTTCAAGGCCGTCAGTCGCCTCGATAACGGCTGTGCATTCTGGCAGCGCTGCCCTTACCTGCTCGCTCAGATACGAGCGGTGCAAGGGATCATCCTCGACAATCAGCACTTTCATTCGCAGTTTTCCTTTGTCCCGTCCGGGCTTGGATCGGTCTGCGGCGGAATTATCGCAGATTTGGGCATGCTGATCACGATCTGGGTGCCTGAGCCTTCGGGTCCAGCAGGAATGCCAAATCGGGCCGAGATCAATTTGGCTCTTGTCTTCATGTTGTCGATGCCGCTGCCAAGGCGGGTCCGCCGTTTGGGAATTCCCTTACCGTTGTCAGTGACTATAAGCTCCATCATGTCCGGGCTGGCCTTGAGGCAAATCACCAGCTTTGTAGCCTGGGAATGGTTGACAGCGTTGTTGATCGCTTCCTGGGCAATGCGGAACAGGGCAATGCTGACCCTCGGCTCCAGTGAATCAAATGCTCCGCCGGACAGGTCTTCCAGCGTTCCTTCGATGGCAAAGCCGCTGTCGCGTATTGATCTGTCCAAATGATTTTCGACCGCTTGGGAAAAACCGAAGAGGTGCAATACTGACGGCTTTGCTTCTTCGATAATCTGGCGCAGGTCTTCCATGCAGTGATGCAGCCCGCGTGTAATTGGCTCCAGAGCGGCGCGGGCGGCTGTTTCGGTGAGCGATAGCCGCTCCAACCGCCGGGTGAGACGGGTGAGGTCTGCCAAGGTCTGGTCGTGCAGGTCCATGCCGATGCGCTGCCGCTCGCCTTCCAAGGCCTCGGTCAGCTTCAGCGCTCCAAGACGAAGTCCTTCTTCGCGCGCACGCGCCTCCGTCTCAATGATGGCCGATTGCTGCGCCTGTTCGGAAGCGCGCAAGGCAAAGAAATAGGGCGAAAGCATATCTGCGATGAAGCGTGCGCTTTCCACGTCGGCAGAGGTATAGCCATTTGGGGTCAGCAGCGAACATGAGAAAGCGCCAATGATTTCGCCATGCACCATCATTGGCACGTGAATGCGGCTGCGCAGGGAGTGGTCAAGAATTGGCGCGCAGAAGGCGCCTTTGAACGCAAAACGCGGGTCGGTAACAGCGTCATCAGTCAATATGTGATCGACCTCTCCCAACAACAGACTGCGAATTGGACTGTTGGCTATAGGGGCGAGAAGCTTGCTCCATGCAGTTTCGATGCCCGCCTCATATGCCGTGTGAAACTTGCCGTCGAGACGGACGATGCACACGTCCATATGATCGTGAGGCAGGACTTTCGACACCTCGGCCGCCACGGAGCGGATAGCGGACAGGAAATCCAGTTGTCCCGCCAACAGACGCGAAATGCTGAAGAAGGTGTTCAACTGGGCTGCCGGGGCGATCTGTAACATTTCGGATCCTTTTCCGCCGCCAATTCATGCCAGACCAGAGGGTCCAAACAAACAGGGCGGTTAGCATTCCATGTGCGGGAACTCGCAACTGGCTTGCGATTTCCCGCATCCGCTTTGCCTTTTTGACCCTATACAGGTCTCTAGTTCTATTCCATCCTCACTTCACTGAGGGGAGGAGCCTTCAGCCGAAAAACAAGATTGCACCAGAACCGAAAGTTCTGGCGCGGCGTGGAGCGCCAGCTTGGCTGGTCATCAGGGAGAGAAACATGAATACGAAACGCATGCTGCTGATTTCGGCCGCCATTCTGGGTATCTCGATGCCAGCATTGGCGGATACGGCCGCCAAGAAGATTGCACTGTCAAACAATTACGCAGGCAACTCTTGGCGTCAGGCCATGCTGACCAGCTGGGAAAAAATAACTGGAGAGGCCGTAAAGGCGGGCGTCGTCGCTGCCGCCGACCCCTTCACCACTGCTGAAAACCAGGCAACTGAACAAGCCGCGCAAATTCAGAACATGATCTTGCAGGGCTACAATGCGATCGTTGTGAATGCAGCATCACCCACTGCTCTGAACGGTGCGATCAAAGAGGCATGCGATGCCGGTATAATCGTCGTATCCTTCGATGGCATTGTTGACGAACCCTGTGCCTGGCGCATTGCCGTTGACTTCAAGGGTATGGGCAAAAGCGAAGTCGAATACCTTGCCAAAGCCATGCCTAAGGGCGGCAACCTGCTGGAAATCCGCGGGTTAGCAGGCGTTTTTGTGGATGACGCCATTTCTGCCGGTATCGCAGAAGGTGTCGCCGCCAACCCGCAGTTCAAGCTCGTAGGCTCGGTGCACGGGGACTGGGCCCAGGACGTGGCGCAAAAGGCGGTAGCTGGCATTCTGCCGAGCCTTCCGGAAGTTGCCGCCGTGGTTACCCAAGGCGGTGACGGCTATGGCGCGGCACAAGCCTTCGCCGCTGCAGGCCGCCCGACCCCCACGATCATCATGGGCAACCGTGAGGATGAGTTGAAGTGGTGGAAAGAGCAGAAGGACGCCAACGGCTACACTACCATGTCAGTTTCGATTGCCCCTGGCGTTTCGACACTGGCTTTCTGGGTCGCCCAGCAGATCCTTGACGGCAAGGAAGTGCCGAAGGATCTGACAGTGCCATTCCTGCGCATCGATCAGGAAAATCTGGAAGCCAATCTTGCGACTACGCAAAAGGGCGGCGTGGCGAATGTCGAATACAGCCAGGCAGACGCGATCAAGGTGATCGAAGGAGCCAAATGAACTCCCAGCGCGCCAGTTTGTCTGGCACATGACAGCATAGAACTTGCCGGGCTGAAATGCCCGGCAGGCTCCAGTTTTGATTAGACCTTTCCAAGGAATGCCATGCCGCCGCACCCTGTGCTGGAAGTTGATGATATTGCTATGCGTTTTGGTGAAGTGCGGGCTCTTGACGGAGTTTCACTGCGCATAAACCCGGGCGAATGCATTGGACTAGTCGGCCATAATGGCGCGGGCAAGTCCACAATCGTCAGCGTGATCAACGGCGGCCTCACTCCCCATCGCGGCACGATATCCGGAGATGGTCAGCCGTTGCTTTCCTATGGCATCGGCGTCGCCCGGAACTGCGGCGTGCGCTGTGTCTTTCAGGAACTCTCGCTCTGCCCGAACCTGAGCATTGTTGAAAACACACGCATCATGCACCGCAGTCTCGGCGGGTTCGGCTGGCGCGCCAAAGCGGTTGCGATTATCGCCAAAAGCCTTGATGCGATCTTTCCCGGACACGGGATCGACGTTTCGACGCCGGTTGGCGGCCTGTCGATTGCCGAGCGCCAAATGGTCGAAATCGCCATGGCGTTCTCTGACGCCGGCACGCCGCCGCGCCTTGTCATTCTGGATGAGCCGACATCTTCGCTTGATGCAGGTCTCGCAGCGCAGCTTCTCGCCCATGTCGGCCGATTTGTATCGGCAGGCGGCGCGGTCTTGTTGATCTCGCACATTTTGCACGAGGTCTTGACCACTGCAAGCCGCATCGTCGTGATGAAAGACGGCCAAATCTGTTCTGAAAAACCGGCAACAGAATTCACCCACGCCACTCTCGTCGAGGCAATGGGCAGCGTGGCCAGCGCCATTGAAGTGCGCCCGCAATCTGCCAAAACCGCCGAAACAGCTCTCTCCCTGACTTTGCCGCGCGGCATGACATTCGCGGCGCGGCGCGGAGAAGTCGTTGGCCTTGCCGGACTTGGCGGCCATGGCCAGACTGACATGCTGCTTGCCCTTTTCGAGCATCATAGCCCCAGCTGGTGGCCCCGGCGAGACCCGGAAGTGGCCTTTGTGGCCGGTGACCGCCGTGAAAATGGCATTTTCGAATTGTGGAGCATTCTCAAGAACATGACTATCGCCGCCTTGCCGGACCTTTCGCTGCGCGGTTTTGTGCAAGACGGCGCAGAAACCAAGCGCGGCGCGGATTGGAAAGGCCGGATCGGGATTCGCACACCTGACATGGAAAACCGTATCCTTTCGCTGTCAGGCGGCAATCAGCAAAAGGTCTTGTTCGCCCGGGCGCTTTCAACCCGCGCGCCTGTGGTTCTGATGGACGACCCGATGCGCGGCGTCGATGTCGGCACAAAGCAGGAGGTTTATCGCATTATCCGTGCCGAAGCTGACGCAGGCCGAAGCTTCGTTTGGTATTCGACCGAGATGGAGGAAATGAGCCTCTGCGACCGCGTCTATGTGTTCCGCGAAGGTGCGATTGTCGAGGAACTCGCAGGCGATGCGATTTCCGAAAAAGCCATACTTGCGGCTTCGTTCAAGGGAGTCGCACAATGAAACTATCCTCTGAAACCTTGCGGTTGCTGGTGCCGATCCTGTCACTATTGCTTTTGCTGGCTGGAGTATTTTATTTGCAGCCCCGCGCCATGAGTTACATGGGGCTTAATCTTCTGTTCAATCTGGCTGTGCCGATTGCGCTGGCGACAATCGCGCAGATGCTGATCATGTCCGTCAACGATCTCGACCTGTCGATGGGCACTTTCGTCAGCTTCGTCGCCTGCGTGACCGCGACCTATTTGCACGACGCACCCGCGCTTGGCGTGCTGATCCTGCTCACGGCCATAGCGGTCTACGCCGTGATGGGCGTGGTGATCCATTTACGCAACCTGCCATCGATTGTCGTCACTTTGGGAATGAGCTTCATCTGGTCTGGCTTGGCGGTTCTGCTGCTGCCAGCGCCCGGCGGCACGGCGCCGGTGTGGATCCGCAGCCTGATGATATCCAAGCCGCCATTGGTGCCGATGGCGATCATCGCCTCTGCGATCATTGCGGTGGTGGCGCATGTGATTGTCATGCGGTCGTCCTTTGGCGTGCTGATCCGGGGCGTGGGCGGAAACCAGCGGTCTGTCGAGCGGGCAGGCTGGTCAATCATCGCCGCGCGCGGAGGCGCCTATGCGCTGGCCGCCTGTTTCGCCGTGGCGGCCGGGATCACGCTGGTCGGACTGGCGACATCCGCAGATGCCAACATCGCATTGCGCTACACCTTGCTGTCCATCGCTGGCGTGATTCTGGGCGGCGGGGAGTTCACGGGCGGCCGGGTGTCGCCGATCGGCGCCGTGATCGGCGCGCTGACACTGACATTGGCGGGATCGTTTCTTTCTTTCCTGCGGATATCGCCCGACTGGCAAATCGGTGCGCAGGGCGTGATCCTCATACTGGTTCTCGCGCTCAGACTGATCTTCAGCGGCCGGACGGCAAAAACCGGGCGGAGTGCAAAGACATGAGAGCCATTTTTGCCAAGCCGTGGATATGGTCATTTCTGGCGGCACTGGCCGTCTGGGCAGCGACGGTTGCCG
>JBAVTG010000061.1:0-2337 GCA_049696015.1 Rhizobiaceae bacterium
ATCAGTATGTTGAGCGATTTGGTTAAATCCATACATGCGCCTCCATTGTCTATGCCGCATTAACATAGGCTTTCGTCGTATCTGCGCAAGAACATTCCATGCTGCATTGCGGCAAAAATGTGGAAAAACATACCTGCACTGCACATTAAATGTTTGATTTTGTTAAATCTTTAAGAAATTCACCTTTTGTTAAAAATGGTAAACATGCCATCTGTAGTTGCAGGTCAGGCAATTGCCATGACCTTAAGCCAGCAAAGCAAAATACGAACGAAATCAGGCTATTCCGCGCAGTTTTGGGCCGATTGCGCGGTTGAGAACGATCAAGCCGGCTGCGATGAGCCCCATGCCCGCCAGTTGGCTGAATGACAGGGACTCACCCAGAAAGGCCATGCCCAGCAACACGGCGCTGACCGGCACAAGCAGCGTCACCAGCGACACGACTGTTGCGCCAGCTTCGGCGATAATCCTGAAGAACAGTGTGTAGGCAAAGGCGGTGGATGCCAAAGCCAACGCCAAAACGGCCAGCCAGGCATGCGAAGAGACGGATGTAACGGCTGGAAACCCATGCGCCAGAAGCGCCACGGGCAGCATGATGAGCGTTGATGCAGACAGTTGGCCGGTAGCCGTATGCAGTGGCGGAACGGCGCGGAAACGCTTGGCATAGACCGACGCCAGCGCATAGCTTGCCGCTGCACCGATGACCGCCATTTGCGCCCAGAGCGGTGCGCCAAGACCGGAAAATGCGGCGGGACCGACGATGACAACTGCGCCAGCAATTCCCAGCAGAGTGCCCATAATTTTGCCTGGCGAGGCCTTCTCGTCCGGCGTAAAAAGATTTGCGGCAATGACGGTCAGGAACGGCGTTGTTGCGTTGAGGATCGAGGCAAGGCTCGCGCCGATTTCGGTTTGTCCGGCAAAGATCAACGAAAATGGGATGGCGTTGTTCAACAGGCCAAGCCCGAGGAAGGGCAGGAACGGTATCGTGCGAAAGGACTTCCACTGACCGGTTGCCGCCAGAAATAGATAAAGCGCGGCGGCTGCAATGCTGACGCGGAAAAACACAAGCCAGAGCGGCGTGATTTCCTGCACGGCAATGCGGGCGAAAAAGAACGATCCGCCCCACAAGCCGCCAAGCAGAATAAGCATAAGCCAGATTCGCGACCCAATGGCGCGGTTCGCGTTCGTTTGGACGGATACTGTCATGATTCCCTCTTTTACCTGTGGTCAATGCCATCTGCCCTGCGTTGCCGCCACCCGAATCCCGTGATCTTCGCATTGCGTTTGGTTTGCAGATTGATAGCGTTTGCTCCCCGGAGGACGATGCCATGCAAAAATTTGAGACAGCACGTGACGCGGCGTTGGCATTGCGTCCGGACGAACCGGTTTATTGCTTCCATCCTAAGGCGCTGGCGGATGACGTGAATAAATTCATGTCACTTTTTTCTGGCAAGACGGCTTATGCGGTAAAAACCAATGGCGAGCGGCAGGTTTTGGATGTTCTGACGGCCAATGGCGTGACTTGTTTTGATGTTGCCTCGCCGCAGGAGATCGCCGATGTGCGCGCTGCAGCGCCCGATGCCGAAATGATTTACATGCACCCGGTCAAAGCGCAGTCGCATATTCGCGATGCGCTTGAAAAATATCGCATCCGCGTTTTGTCACTCGACCATGAGGATGAGCTGAACAAGATCCACCGGATTGTGCAGGGACTTGATATCGATCCGGGATCTGTGACGCTGTATGTTCGCCTGCAGACCAGGGGCCATGCAGCCTATGAACTGTCGAAGAAGTTCGGGGCAGGGCCATCGCACGCGGTGGAGCTTTTGCAGCGTGTGGACAGGCTCGGCTACAAGGCGGGGCTCTGTTTTCATGTGGGCAGTCAGATTGAAGATCCGGACACATATGACGCTGCGCTGAAGACAGCCAAACAAGTGCGCGAAACATCGGGCGTCAAACTAGCCGGGCTTGATATAGGCGGCGGATTTCCAGCTGAATATGGCCATGATCCCAAACGTGCTCACCCCGAGATGCCGTCGCTGCCGCAATTGATGAGCCGTGTTGCTGGCGACATTGACGAATGGGGCTTCCATGATTTGCCGCTGATTGCTGAGCCCGGGCGGGTGATCGTCGCCCGAGCCTATTCGCTGATCGTGCGGGTGCTGTTGCGCAAGGGGCGACGGCTGTACATCAACGACGGCATCTGGGCATCATTGTCGGATAGCTGGACCGGCAAGATCACCTTGCCGGCGCGGTTCATCCCCGATCCTGCGATCAAGAGCCGCAATGGCGATGCAAGGCAGATCGTGCCGTTCAAAGTGTGCGGCGCGACCTGCGATT
>JBAVTG010000062.1:0-14113 GCA_049696015.1 Rhizobiaceae bacterium
GGCGCATGTATGGATTTAACCAAATCGCTCAACATACTGATGTTCTGCGCAGCGTTCGCATTTGTCAGCGCAATGGTACTGGGACTGGTGAATTAAGGCCACGCTCCAGAGCGGATGACGGCTCCGCAGTTTGTAAATCAAGAAGAGACCGGTCGCGAAAGCGTCCGGTCTTTTCTTTCTAGATGTGCAGCTCAAGCGGCCTGAGCGGCGGCGCCCGCCTGCGGCGCGCGAATGCCGATCAGGTGACAGATGGCAAATACCAGGTCCGGCCGGTTCATCGTATAAAAGTGAAAGTCCTGCACGCCGCGCTCAACCAGATCAAGGACTTGTTCGGCAGCAACAGCAGAGGCCACCAGCGCATGGGTCTGCGGGTCATTGTCGAGCCCTTCAAACCGTTCGGCCAGCCAGGCCGGAACATGCGTTCCCGAACGCGAGCAGAAATTGGTCACCTGGCGGAAATTGTGGACCGGTAGAATTCCCGGCAGGATCGGGATATAAATGCCCGCGCGGCGCACTTTTTCGACGAAGGCTTCATACAAATCATTGTCGAAGAAGAACTGGGTGATGGCCCGGTCGGCGCCCGCATCAACCTTGCGCTTGAGCAAGTCAATATCGGTCGCATAGTCGCGGCTTTCCGGGTGCTTTTCCGGATAGGCAGAAACGGAAATGTCAAATTCGGCGATTTCTTTCAATCCGGCAATAAGGTCCGCCGAGGTCTGATATCCGTCCGGATGGGCAACATAAGCCGTGCCCATGCCAGTCGCCGGGTCGCCGCGCAGCGCCACGAAAGCTTCGACGCCATGGGACCGGTATTCCTGCACAACATCAAGAATCTGCGCCTTCGACGCGTTCACGCATGTCAGATGCGCCGCGGTCTTCAGCCCGGTTTCGCTGATCAGTCGCTTGACAGTCTCGCCCGTCGGCCCCTTGGTTGATCCGCCAGCCCCATAGGTGACCGAGACGAAATCAGGTTCCAACGGCGCAAGACGGTTGATTGTCTGCCAAAGCTTTTCTTCCATCTCCGCATTCTTCGGCGGGAAGAATTCAAACGACACACGGATGCCGCGGCCAAGCTCGGGCCGGCGCGAAAGACGGAAGGCGTTCATCAGGCAGTCTCCAAAACGGATGAGGCAGCGGGGCTTCGCTCGGCAATCAGCAACCGCGGGTCTTGGGCGGTCCAAATCTTGACGGTCAGCTGGCCTGCGCCCTCGGGCGCAATTTCATGGGCTGTAAATCCGGTCAGGCCGCAGTCTTTCAGCCAGCCCTTGATCTGCTCATCGGAAAAGCCGAGCCGCACATGGGCATGCTTCTCACGCAATGTTTCAAGCGAATGGCTGGCAAAATCAACAATGACCAGCCGGCCGGATGGACATAGCGTACGCGACGCCTCGCGGATTGCTGCCAGCGGTTCGTCAAGGAAATGCAGAACCTGATGCACGGTAACCAGGTCAAAATGGTCCCGCTCGACCGGCGGATTGAGAATGTCGCCCTGGCGAACCTGCGCATGGGCAATGCCCGCCTTTTCCAGATTGGCCCGCGCAACGGCCAGCATGTCGCGGCTCATGTCGATGCCGACCGCACGGCGATAAAGCGGTGCAAACAATTCGAGCAACCGGCCCGTGCCGGTCCCCAGATCCAGCATCGCGGGAAACTTCTTGGACCCGACGATCTTCAGCAACTGCGCTTCAACGGCAGCGTCGGGCGCATGCAGCGAGCGCATCTGGTCCCATTCGCCAGCATTGGCGGCGAAATAGTCCTTGGCGGTTTCCTGCCGGGTCTGCTTGACCTGCCCAAGCCGTTCCAGATCACGTGCAAGATTGCGGTCATTGTCATCGAGCTTGCGGGCGAGCGCCTCGCCCAACTGTCCGGCAAGAGACGTGTCATCAATACGGAAATAGGCCCAGGATCCTTCCTGGTAGCGCGAGATCAGCCCGGCCTCATGCAACAATTTCAAATGGCGCGAAACCCGCGGCTGCGACTGGCCAAGAACGGTGGTAATATCAGTAACCGTCAGGTCGCCGCGCTTGAGCAGGTTGAGAATGCGCAGGCGGCTTGATTCCGCCACCGCTTTCAACGTTTCGACCAGTGCTTCCAGCGGCAAATGAGTGGTGGTCATGCGATCCTCGCAAAAGACATAAAGATATGTTTATGTCATTTCGATACACCACGCAAGTCGCACAGGGAAAAACTTTTGTCGCTTTCAACCAAGTTGCAAAAAGAGATCGCCAAAGCGCTGACAGCGCTGGCACCGGGCATTCCGTATGCAGATGCTGAGGCTGTCAGGGCGCACGCCGCCTCACGCCATTTCCGCTCCTACCCGCCAGGAATCAGCGCCTGGCTTTCGCTTGTTGCCCATATAAGGCATCACCACACTGACTATGACGCGATGCTGGCCGACGGCTATGATGCCGCATCCGCCAGACATTTCGTGCTCAATGCCACCAACGAAGTCCTCACCCGCTGGCGCGCGACGCGCTTTCTCGACGCCGATGAAACCGTCTGAACAGTTGCGCCGCTTTAGCCAAGCCGCTACTCAGGCCGCAAACAACGAGGCGTCGATGCGCGACAACCCGACAGAGACCTTCCAGACCATCCGTGATTTCCTGCGTCACGCCGTCTCGCGCTTCAACGAGGGAAACCTTGTTTATGGCCACGGCACTGCCAATGCCTATGACGAAGCCGCCTACCTCGTGCTCGAAGGCCTGAACTTGCCTATCGACCAATTGGAACCATTTCTGGACGCCCGCCTTCTTGGGCCGGAGCGCGAGCGACTGGCAGGCTTGATCGAAGCCCGTGTCACCACGCGCAAACCGCTGCCGTACCTCCTCAACAAAGCCTACATGCATGGCGTCCCGTTTTATGTCGATGAACGGGTCATCATCCCGCGCTCCTACATCGGCGAACTTTTGGGCCGCACGGACTTTGCCGGCGGCGTAGGCGCGCTGATTGCCGAACCGGAAAGCATTGAGACCGTGCTCGATCTATGCACCGGTTCCGGGTGCCTTGCAGTGCTCGCCGCAATGCGCTTTGACAACGCCATCGTGGACGCCACCGACCTGTCGCAGGATGCGCTGGATGTCGCCGCAATCAACGTAAGCAGGCACGCGCTGGAAGATCGCATCACCCTCCACAAAGGCAACTTGTACTCAGCCCTCAATGGCCGCCGCTATGACTTGATCCTCGCCAACCCGCCCTATGTTGCGGAAGCCGAAGTGCAAGCCTTCGCCGCCGAATATGCCGCCGAGCCGCGCATGGCCCATGTCTCTGGCGAAGACGGATTTGATCTTGTGCGCCAGATCGTTGCGCAAGCGCCAGACCATCTCACCGAAACCGGTATCCTGATCTGCGAATTCGGCACCGGCCGCGAGCTGCTCGAAGCCGAGTATCCGGATCTGCCGTTCCAGTTCCTCGACACCGAGGAAAGCACGGGCGAAGTATTTGCGCTGTCAGCCGAAGATTTTGCGCGGGCCTGAGCCTGCGTCCGGCTTTTCCAATAGCGCCACCGCTTCCACATGGCTGGACCACAAAAACTGATCGAACGGCGTGATGCTTTTAAGCTGGTAGCCACCATCAATCAGGATCCGCAAATCACGCGCCAGCGTCGCCGGATTGCATGACACAGCTGCAATCCACCGCACCGAAGATTTTGCCAGCGTTGCCGCCTGCTCTTCAGCGCCCGCGCGCGGCGGATCAAACACCACCGCATCATAGGCCTTCAAATCCGCAACCAGCAGCGGGCGGCGAAACAGGTCGCGCTGTTCGACTGTGATGGATTTGAGCCCTTGAAGACCGCGCCGCCCTCGGTCCAGCGCCGCAGTTGCTGCCGTATCGCCTTCGATTGCGTGAACAGGTGAAACTTTGGCAATGCGAAAGGCAAACGCGCCGGATCCGGCAAACAAGTCTGCCGTTTTCTTCGCTTTTTTGAAGTGATCCGTAACCAGCGCCGCCATCGCTGATTCCACGCGGGCAGACGCCTGCAGAAAGCCGCCGGGCGGCGGTGTCACCGTGATGCCGCCGAATGCAACAACTGGCCGTACCGGCTCAACGATGATCTGCACGCCATCGGAAAGCCGGGCAAAGCCTCGGTCCAGCGCGAACTCCGACAGTTTGCGCCGCAGCGCATCCGTGGTTTTTTCAAAACCGCTAAAGGAGACATCAAGCCCGCTGTCAAAATCGGTCACGGTGATGTGCCCGCCCTCGCGCGTGACTTTCAGCAATCGCGCCATCTCCCGGATCAGCGGAAAAGCCGCAACGATTTTAGGTGAAGCGACGGGGCATTCGGTGATCTCGATAATATCATGGCTGTGGGCGCCATTATAGCCAGTCACCGTGCGCCCGCCTTCGCTGCGCACCGACAGCGTCACCCGCCGCCGCTCGCCAGGTTCACTGCCAATCGTTGGCTCGACATTGGCCTCAATGCCGCGCTTGGCCAGCGCGTCAATCAGCACCTGGCGCTTCCAATCCAGCATCGGCTCGCGCCGCCAATGCTGAAGCGCGCATCCACCGCAGGCTTCGAAATGCTTGCAAGCTGGGTCAATGCGGTCCGCTGATGCTTCCAAAAGGGCCATAACCGTGCCGCGCGTGCCGTTGACTGCAACATTCGCGGTCTCGCCAGGCAGCACGTAAGGCACATGCACCGGCCCATCGGGTGCATCGGCCTCGCCGTCGCCGCGCGCCCCCATGCTTGTAAATGTCAGTTTCATCAATCTTTCACTCCAGCGAGCAGAAATTCGCGGTTGCCATCACCGCCGTCGATTGGCGATGGGCACAGGCCCGTTGCTCGCCAGCCGGGCTGTGCGTCAAGCCATGCTTTCAAAGCCTCTGCCACACGTTCGCCTTCCGCCGGATCTTTCAAGAGCCCGCCCTTGCCAATCGCCTCGCGCCCGGCTTCAAACTGCGGCTTGACCAAAAGCAGGCAATGCGCCCCCGCATCGGCCAATGCAAGGGCTGGCGGCAAGGCAAGCGTGAGCGAAATGAAACTGACGTCTGACGTGACAAAAGCAATGGCATCTCCGCCAAGATGGTCCCGCGTCAAATCCCGGGCGTTCAGTCCCTCAATGTTGGTAAGGCGCGCGTCCTGCGAAAGGGATGGGTGAAGCTGGCCATGTCCGACTTCGACGCCGGTGACATGGGCTGCGCCGCGCTCCAGAAGCACCTGTGAAAAGCCGCCCGTCGACGAACCGATATCGAGCGCGCGCAGGTCCTTGACCGAAAGACTGAAATGATCGAGCCCGGCAATCAGCTTCAAGGCAGCGCGGGACACATAGGCCAACGCCGCATCACTGACGCTGATCACATCTGCCTCGCCGACACCCAGACTTGGTTTGGCAGCCAAAGTGCCATTGACCGAGACGGCGCTGCGCAGAACCGCATCGCGCGCCCGCGAGCGCGAGGCATAATGGCCGCGCGCCACGAGCGCTTCGTCGAGCCTGAGCTTGGATGGAGCGGAACCAGTCATCGGGCTTCCATGCCCGATGCAGACCGCCGGTTCAATAGTAGAGGAAGCTGGTCGCTTTCATCACTTTGCGCACCTGGCGCAGCGGTTCTGGCCGGCCGGAATGATAGACGGCGGCAACTTGCTGCCGCGGCATATCAAAATCAGCCATCTCAGGCTCGGCAGCCTGCGAAACAACCGGATCGACTTCAGCAGCAGCCAATTCGATGTTGGTCTCCACACCGCCGCGGATGTCGCCAATCTTTTTGGCAACAATTTTCTTGGCGGCCTGTTCGATCTTCACATCATATCGCGGCCCGGCTTCAACCGGATTTCCGGCAAAGCCCAAACCGATGGTGCATGCAATAAGCGCTGTTTTCAGCATCTTGTTTGTCCCTGTGTCCCGCCACAGTGACTACATGAAAGATCAGAATCTTCGGCAAAGAAGTGCGGTTAGCGCAAGGCAAACCGGCGTGGTTACGGCAACGTTAGCGCCCTCAGGCCCGCGCCGGCAGCTTCACTTCCTGGCCAAGCGCCGCAAAAACGGTTTTGACGATACCCTTGGCATCAAGCCCGGCCAACTCATACATGCGCTCGGGCTTTGCATGGTCGGTGAACTCATCCGTGAAACAAAGCGGCCGCACCTTGAGACCCAGATCCAGAAGACCGGACGTGGCTAGGAACTGCAGCACATGGCTGCCAAAGCCGCCAACTGCGCCTTCTTCGACCGTAATCAGCACTTCATGATCGCGCGCCAGACGCCGGACCAGATCCTGATCAAGCGGCTTGGTAAAGCGCGCATCAGCAACAGTCGTGGAAAGGCCGTGGGCATCGAGTTCCGCCGCCGCCAACAAACATTCCTGCAAACGCGTGCCGAACGACAGCAGCGCAATGCGCGTGCCTTCCTTGACGATTCGCCCCTTGCCGATCTGCAACACTGACCCGCGCTCCGGCAGATCAACACCGACGCCATCGCCGCGCGGATAGCGGAACGAGATCGGTCCCTCATTGTATTCGGCAGCCGTGCGCACCATGTGGCGAAGCTCCGCCTCGTCTGACGCTGCCATGACGACAAAACCCGGCAGCGTTGCCAGATAGGTCGTGTCGAACGAACCGGCATGCGTCGCCCCATCCGCGCCGACATAGCCGGCACGGTCAATCGGGAAGCGCACCGGCAGCCCCTGAATGGCCACATCATGCACAACCTGATCATAGGCGCGCTGCAGGAAGGTCGAGTAAATCGCCACAAACGGCTTGAAGCCCTCCGTCGCCAATCCGGCCGCAAAGGTCACGGCATGCTGTTCGGCAATGCCGACATCAAACAGGCGTCCGGGAAACGCCTTGCCGAAAATATCAAGCCCGGTGCCGTTGGGCATCGCTGCCGTGATGCCAACGATCTTGTCGTCAAACCCGCCTTCGATCACCAGACTGTCGCCAAACACACGCGTATAGCTAGGTGCATTGGCCGGCGGCTTGGACTGCGCGCCTGTCACCACGTCGAACTTGTTGACGCCATGATACTTGTCAAGCGCGGCTTCCGCCGGGGCGTAGCCCTTGCCCTTTTGCGTCACAACATGGATCAGCACCGGGCCTTTGTAATTGTCGCGCACATTGCGCAGCACCGGCACCAGTGTCGCCAGATCATGCCCGTCGATCGGCCCGATGTGATAAAAACCAAGCTCCTCAAACATCGTTCCGCCGGTGACATAGCCGCGTGCATGCTCAACCGCACGTGTGATCGCCCGGTCGACCCGCTTGCCCAGATATTTCGTCAGTTTCTTGCCAAGATCACGGAACCCGAGATAGGTGCGACCGGATGCAAGCCGCGCCAGATAGGCGCTCATTGCGCCGGTCGGCGGGGCAATCGACATGTCATTGTCGTTGAGAATGACAATCAGCCGCGCATCCATCGCACCGGCATTGTTGAGCGCCTCAAACGCCATGCCGGCCGACATCGAGCCATCACCGATCACCGAAATCACATTGTTGTTGCGATGCGAGAGATCCCGCGCCACCGCCATGCCAAGTCCTGCGGAGATGGACGTCGAAGAATGCGCCGCGCCAAACGGGTCATATTCGCTCTCGGAGCGCTTGGTGAAGCCGGAGAGGCCGCCTTCCTGCCGCAATGTGCGGATGCGGTCCCGCCGCCCGGTCAGAATCTTGTGCGGATAGGCTTGGTGGCCGACATCCCAGATCAGACGGTCATCGGGCGTGTTGAAGACGTAGTGCAAGGCGACCGTCAGTTCGACAACGCCAAGACCTGCCCCCAGATGCCCGCCGGTGACCGACACCGCATCGATCATTTCCGCTCGCACGTCGGCCGCAACAAGCGGCAAATCACTTTCGGCCACCCGCCGCAAATCGGCAGGGATGGTGATTTTGTCGAGGAACGGCGTTGAAGGGGCGGTCAATTGGGCTTTTGCCTCGCAGGTGCTGCTGTCTTGCCTAAAGGAATGGCTGATTTGCGGCAAGCCCGCCGATCGACGCAGTGCACGGGAAGGACGGGAAGATAAATTGCGCCGTCCACAGAAAAAGCGGGCAGCAAAGGCGAATTCAACCCGGCAGAGGGATGAACTCCTCCTCATCGCCCGGCACGATGTCGAATTTGCCAGTGCGCCATTCCTGTTTGGCCTGCTCGATCTTGTCTTGCGAAGAGGAAACAAAGTTCCACCAGATATAGCGTTTTGACCCAATCGAATCGCCGCCAAGCAGCACGCAGTGCGCACCGGCTTTCGCGGTGAGCCGAACTGGCGCGCCGGGTTTGAACACAATCAGCTGGTTCGAACCAAAACTGTCGCCTTCAACATCGATCGTGCCGGCGAGCGTATAAATCGCCCGTTCTTCAATGTCGGCAGGCAGATCCAGCACACCGCCTGCGCCAAGGCGCACATCGACATAGGTGGTGCCCGAATAGGTCGGCGCCGGCGAGGCCATGCCCCCAAACGAACCCATGATGACCCGCAAGCCCAGCGCCTTCTCCCTATGTTCGGGCAGTGCCAATGCGGGGACGCTGGCAAAGGCAGGCGCCATGTCTTCGGCCCATTCCGGCAACGCAATCCAGGTCTGCAGACCCGACATCGCCATCGGCGCGCCGCGCATGTCTTCCGGCGTGCGCTCGGAATGGACAATGCCCCTGCCCGCCGCCATCAAATTCACATCGCCCGGCGCAATCACCATATCTGACCCGAGCGAATCCCGGTGGCGGATCTGGCCTTCAAACAGATAGGTCACGGTCGCCAGTCCGATGTGCGGATGCGGGCGCACATCCAGCATCTTGCCCGGCGTCAGGATCGCAGGTCCCATCTGGTCAAAAAAGATGAATGGTCCAACCATCCGCCGCCGCGCCGTCGGCAAAGCCCGGCGCACGGCAAAGCCGCCAATATCCTTTGCGCTGGAAACAACCAGTGTTTCAATCGCATCGCATGCGAACGCGTCGCCGGGATCGGGGTCGGTTCCGGGAAAGAAGCTCATGGTTCGCCTTCCCTCTCAAATTAGATCAATCCAGCGGCTCAGTCCCCGTCGGCTTGCCATCGCGGCCGAGCTTGATTTTCTCAACCTTGTCTTCGGCCGTTTTCAACAGAGCCGCGCAATGACCCTTTAGAGCCTCTCCGCGCTCGTAGATCAGGATCGACTGCTCCAGCTCGACATCGCCGCGCTCAAGGCTGCCGACAATCTTCTCAAGCTCGGCAAGCGCCGTTTCGAAACTCATGGACTTCACGTCCGCATTGGCATCCGGCATATTCAACCTCGCATCAGCCGCGCGACATGGGCCGCGGCGGAAAGACTCAATCCCTGCAAATCATAGCCGCCTTCAAGCACCGACACGAGCCGGTTTGAAGAATAGCGCCCGGCAATGTCCATCAGCTTTCCTGTCGCCCAGTCGAAGTCATCCTCAACCAGATTGATGTCCGCCAAAGGATCACGCGTATGCGCGTCAAACCCTGCCGAAATCAGCACCAGATCCGGCTTGAAGGCTTCAAGCGCCGGCAGCACGCGGCTGGAAAATGCGTCGCGAAAGGCTTCCGAACCGGTTTCAGGCGCAAGCGGCGCGTTGACGATGTTGTTCTTAACACCAGTCTCATTGAGCGCGCCGGTCCCCGGATAAAGCGGAAACTGGTGTGTCGAGGCATAGAGCACGCTGGCGTCTGACCAGAAAATATCTTGCGTGCCATTGCCGTGATGCACGTCCCAGTCAATGATGGCGATGCGCTCGGCACCGTGCGCCTTTTGCGCATGGCGCGCGGCAATGGCGATCTGGTTGAACAGGCAAAAGCCCATCGCCGTCGTGCGCTCTGCATGATGGCCAGGCGGGCGCGCGGCAATGAAAGCGTTGTCCGCCTCCCCGCGAAACACCGCATCCACCGCGGCATTGACCGCGCCAATGGCATGCATCGCCGCTTCAAAACTCTTGGGGCTCACAACCGTGTCGTCGTCAATCCGGTTCAGGCCCGATTCCGGAATGGCCATGGCAACACGGGCCATATGCTCTTCCGGATGGGCAAGAAGCACCGCTTCTTCGCGCCCGCGCGGCGCTTCAAGGCGCACAAGCGTCTCAAACTGCGGCCCGGCAAGCGCCTTTTCCAATGCGCGCAATCGGTCCGGTCGCTCCGGATGGCCGGGCGGCGTCAGATGTTCAAGAAAGATCGGATGGGTATAGAGCTGCGTTGTCATGGTGCAAACCTAGTGCTTGCCAAGACGAATTGCACCAGTCTTACGCAAACAATCCGCAGGCTTTTTGCGCCGGCGCTACAATTCCGGAAGTTATCCGCGAAACGAGGAATACTGCTCGTCAGACACCTGCTCCAGCCATTCCACGGCTATCCCGCTCACTGCTTCCTGCATGGCCAGATGGCTCATCCCGGTCGTTGGCGCAGCGCCATGCCAGTGCTTTTCGTCCGGCGCGAACCAGACCGTGTCGCCCGGGTTGATCCGCTGCACCGGCCCGCCCCACGTCTGGGCAAGGCCGGAGCCTGATACTACCAGCAGCGTTTGCCCGGCCGGATGCGTATGCCAAGCCGTGCGCGCGCTGGGTTCAAAGGTCACCAAGGCCGCCCGCAGACGCGACGGCTCCGGCGTTTCGATAACCGGATCGACACGCACAGCGCCGGTGAAATAGTCGGCGTGGCCTTTTGTAGAGGGTCGCGTTCCGGCTGGATGGATTTTCATATCAACCCCCGGTCGACGCCGACGGAAAGCCGGCAGGCTTTCCCTTGAACCAATCAACGGCCTTTTGGCCAAGATCGCGGAACTTGTTGGACGATTCCTCCAGCCGCCGCTCCCATTCGGCATTCGGCTGCTGGCCTTCGATCGCCCGAAAATAGACGTCCATCAGCGCCGCAATCGCAAACGGTTCCAGCAAAGCCGCCTTGAATGCCCAGGCAAAGACAATGGCGATCACAAAGCCCCAGCCGCCCGCTTGCCCGGGGAAGTAAAAAAGCAGGCCTGCAGCTGGCGCGAGGAACAGCAGGAACACGATGATGGTTATGATCCACATGAAGATCGACAACCAGATCGCGTTCTTCACCATCATTGTGCCGTTCTGCGCATAGAGAATAATGCCGGTGCGCCCGCTTGCCCATGGGTTGTCGCTGCCGGTCTTGATCGCGTAGCCGAGGATAATTTCATCGACGAAAGTCAGCGACATGCGAATGACCGAGTTGATAAACCGCACCAGCCCGTCAAGACCCGGGATCGGCAGAAAGGCAGCAATACCGCCGATCAGCCCCGTAATTGTGCCGATGACACCCTTGATCAGTTGATCGACTGCAAAAAGCACATTTGTTTCAAGAAAGCGCTCGGTCACCACAGCCTTGGCATGGTCAATCTGTCCGCGCCCATGCGGCAAGTCCTTGCCCTGCAGCAGTTCGACCATCACCGCGATATGCCCTGCCTTGACGATATAAAGCACATACTCGCGTATCCAGAAGACCGCCATGGAAACCAGTCCAAAGCCGCCGAAAGCGCCCCACAAGGCAAAGCTGTTTTGGGTATCCGGATCGCCCGATACCGCACCGACACCATATCCGACCGCCCCGCCGGTTCCAGTCGCGGCGATGTAGGCGATGGTGATGCCAAAAAACACGATCATCCGGAACAGGATAAACGGCATCGTCTGGGCCATGATGCCAAGCGTTTTGGAAATCGAAAAGTCCCACATTGAATCCCGTCTCCAAATTCAAAGCGCCAGAAAATGGGTAACTGAATCGGCACTGTTCAACAAGGCGTGACCATTCAATGTTCAAACACTAAGTTACATGTAACGAATTGCGAGGTTAAAAATGCCTGTGCCAACGATAATGGGGGTTCAAAAGCGACGAAACGCTATGCGCGCGTCAGGTCTGCGACCCGTTCAAATCTGGATTCCGGATACGCGTCTGCCGGGGTTCGCCGAGGAATGCCGCCGCCAATCCCGCATAGCTGCGCAGGCAGATGTTATGGACCATGGGCTTGCGGCATTTGAAGATGCGGCACTAGCCGATCTCGTTGAAGAGGCTGATGAATGAGGCGAGGCGATATGGTTACTGTCGCCCTTCAGGGCGATTACAGGAAACCGCGCCCTGCCCTTGTCATTCAATCTGACCATTTTGCTGAAACTGGTACCGTTTCGGTTTTGCTGCTGTCGGGCACGCTCATTCATGCTCCATTTATCAGGGTAACTGTGCAGCCATATCCTGGAAACGGCTTGCTAAAACCGTCGCAAGTCATGGTGGACAAAATTATGACTTTGCAGCAGAGCAAGCTCAATCCGCCGTTTGGCAGATTGAATGGAGAAACAATGCTCGCAGTCACGCGGTCTCTTGCCGTGTTCCTCGCGGTTGCCTGAACACATTTTAACGTTCGCGGATTTCTGTGCCGGTGATGGCGATGCCAAAACCCTCAAGGCCGACATAGTGCCGTTCGCGCGAAGAGATCAGGCGGATGGAGGACACGCCGAGATCCTTGAGTATCTGCGCGCCGAGGCCAATCTCGCGCCATTCGTTCTCGCGCGCCTGCGCCTCGGCGTGGCTCTCATTGCCCGCATCAGGCCGGCTGCGGTTCTGGTGGCCGACGCCAACCGAGCCTTCACGCAGATAAACGATCACGCCGCGCTTGGCTGCGCCCATGTCCTTCATGATTGAAGTCAGCATCGCATCGGCGCCAAACACGTCCTTGGCAACATTCTCCGGATGCAGCCGCACCGGCACATCCACGCCGTCGCGGATATCGCCAAACACAACGGCCAGATGCTGCATCGGGTCCCACGGCAGCGAATAGGCATGCGCTTCAGCAGTGCCGCCCTCGGTTTCAATCTTGAACGTGTCAACGCGCTTGACCAAGGTTTCCTTGCGCTGGCGGTAGGCGATCAGGTCCGCGACCGTCACTTCCTTGAGATTGTTCTTCGCCGCAAATGCCTTCACCTGCGGCCCGCGCATCACCGACCCATCATCATTGACCAGTTCGCAGATGACCCCGACAGGCGGCAGGCTGGCGAGCCTGCAAAGGTCCACCGCTGCTTCCGTATGGCCTGAGCGCATCAGCACCCCGCCCTCGCGCGCAATCAGCGGGAAGATGTGGCCCGGACGCACAAAATCCACCGCACCGGCATTTGGATTGGCCAGATTGCGCGCGGTCAGCGTCCGGTCTTCTGCCGAGATACCGGTAGATGTCCCATGCTTGTAATCAACCGATACCGTGAACGCTGTGGTGTGCGCACTGTCATTGTCGGCCACCATCGGCGCAAGGTTCAGCCGTTTGGCCTCCTCGCGCGGCATGGGTGTGCAAACAATGCCGGATGTGTGGCGCACGATGAACGCCATCTTTTCCGGCGTGCAATGAACAGCAGCGACAATCAGATCACCCTCGTTCTCGCGCCCGTCATCGTCCATGACAACAACGATTTCGCCGCGCTCAAAGGCGCGGATCGCTTCAACGACGTTTTTCTGATCGTAAGGCATTGCTCTCTCAAATCCGTCCGGTTTGCCCGCGGTGGCGCAGGTAATGATCGGCAATGGCACACGCTACCATGGCTTCGCCAATCGGCACTGCCCTGATGCCGACACACGGATCATGGCGGCCCTTGGTGATCACATCCACTTCATTGCCATCCGCATCAATCGACTTGCGCGGGATGAGCAGCGATGACGTCGGCTTGACGGCAAAGCGAGCGACAATTTGTTGGCCGGTCGAAATGCCGCCGAGGATTCCGCCGGCATGATTGGACAGGAACACCGGCTTGCCGTCGGCGCCCATGCGCATCTCATCGGCATTGTCGACGCCGGTGAGTTCCGCCGCCGCAAACCCGTCACCGATCTCCACGCCCTTGACCGCGTTGATCGACATCAGATTGCCGGCAATGTCCTGATCGAGTTTGCCATAAACCGGCGCGCCAAGCCCTGCGGGAACACCATCGGCGACGACTTCGATGATTGCGCCGATGGACGAACCTTCAAGGCGGATTGCATCGAGATAGCTGGCAAACTCATCAACACTTTTAGCGTCCGGCGAGAAGAACGGATTGTTCCCAACCTCAGTCCAATCCCAGCGCGAGCGGTCGATTTTCTTGGTGCCCATCTGCACCAAAGCAGCACGGACACTGAGGCCCGGCACAATCTTGCGCGCAATCGCGCCCGCCGCCACACGTGCCGCAGTTTCGCGCGCCGAAGAGCGCCCGCCGCCGCGATGGTCGCGGATGCCATACTT
>JBAVTG010000063.1:0-22461 GCA_049696015.1 Rhizobiaceae bacterium
CCGCTGAGCGCCCCAAGGCACTTCATTCGATGTTCATCTGGAACTTCAAGTTCATCGAGCACAATATCGACGCGCCAGCTTTCGCTGTCGATCTGCTCTGGCGTCAATGCGTCGAGAACAAAATCTCTGAAGAGTGTGCCGGAGGCATTGTCCGGCAGTTCCTGTTCGACATGGCAGACGCGCAAACCGCGGGTGCAGGTGATATCGCCAGAGGTCGGTTCATGCTGGCCGCCAAGGCAGCGCAGAAGAGTGGATTTGCCGCGCCCGTTGGCGGCGACAAGTCCGATGCGGTCTTGCCTTTCGATTGAAAAATTCAGGCCGGAGAACAGTGGCGTGCCGAGTGTGACGGCTATATCCTTGAGGGTGACGAGAGACATGGGTCATATCCTGATCGGTAAATGCGCTGCTGATCGTTGATCAGCAGCCGGATCGGGCAGACCGGCAATGAATGGATTTGCTCTGGTCAGCCCCGCAACGTAACTTGCAGGGCACAAACCGGGCCATAGGTGCGGTGGCTCGTCAAAAGCATTTTCCCCTCCCATCGACCAAAGACAATTTGGAAATGCTAATATTGGATCGGTGGATTGGCAACGGAGTATTTTCGGGCGCTTCGGGCTGAACTCAATAAATCGTCTGCTTCATCCGCTCCGGATAGGCTTCGTCATAGGCCTTGCCGTCAAACGGGGCGTCTGACAGACGCTGCATCATGGCGCCGACGGATGGCAAATCGGCGGGGTTGGCATTGGTGTTCCAGAGCCGGGAGCGGACAATCGCTTTTTTGCACTGCGTATATGCGCGCTCGACATGGATGATGATGACGCATTTTGGCGGCTTTCCCTGCATGGAAAACGAGGCGCACAATTGCGGATCCGTTGACAACTCGGCTTTGCCATTGACGCGCATGGTTGTGCCAGAGCCGGGGATCAGAAAGAGCAGCGCCACGCGCGGGTCACGGACGATGTTGCGCAGCGAATCGATGCGGTTGTTGCCGCGCCTGTCCGGGATCATCAGGGTTTTGGGATCCACGATACGGACAAAGCCGCGCGGATCGCCGCGCGGCGAACAATCAAGCCCCTCCGGGCCGCTGGTGGCGAGAATGACGAACGGCGAGGCGGCAATGTAGCGGCCGTAGTCTTCGGAAATATGATCGATTTCCTTGAGGATGGAAGTGGGCACCGGCTCGCCATAAAGCGCATCAAGTTCTGATTGGCTGGTTATCATGAGGTTGGCCTGCTGATTGGCTCGTCGAGAAAAAAGTGACGTTGCCTGAAAACACTTCAAATCGAGCGGCAAGTCAAATCAAACCAACGGTTCGCGGCGATGTGCCGAATCAAAATCTGGCAATTCCAATTTGTGTGCATTCATCAATTCCACTGATCATTTGATCGCATAAATCGGGTGGTGCAGGGAAATGATAAGGCGCATAGACAGGCATCCAATTGCCAATGGTGAATCATGCCGCCTGCCGAGAACCGCGACACCAAAGAAGGCTTTCTCTATGCGGGCGGCGCTTATTTCATCTGGGGATTCCTGCCGCTCTACATGAAGGCGCTGTCGCATGTGCCCGCGTGGGAGATCGTGCCGCACCGCATCTTGTGGTCGCTGCCGATTGCCGGTCTGGTGATCTGGTGGAAGGGCCTGTGGCCCGACATTGCCGCCGCCTTTTCAAATCCGCGCACTCTGGGCATGGCGGCGCTGACCGCGTCGATCATCACGATCAACTGGGGCGTTTATGTCTGGGCTGTGGGTTCGGGCAGGGCGCTGGAAACGGCGCTTGGCTACTACATCAACCCGCTGTTCTCGGTGTTTCTCGCAGCTGTGTTGATCGGCGAGCGACTGAACCGTGCGCAATTGTTTGCCATTGTCCTGGCTGTGCTCGCCGTCGCCATCCTGACATGGGATGCCGGAGGGCTGCCGTGGGTATCGCTGGCGCTGACGTTTTCCTGGGGCTTCTACGCCTATTTCAAGAAGACGCTTCCCGTTGGGGCAACACAGGGATTTTTTCTGGAAGTTCTGATCCTTGCCATTCCATCGCTGGTGCTTTGGGGCTGGTTTGAAGAAAGCGGTATCAGTCATTTGACGGGATTATTGTGGACTGACACCTTCTTGCTTGCGGGGTCCGGTCTTGTGACGGCCATTCCGCTGATCCTTTATGCCAATGGCGCCAAGCTTTTGCGATTGTCGACGATTGCTGTCATGCAATATACGGCGCCGACGATGATCTTTCTGATTGCCGTATTTGTGTTCAAAGAGCCATTTGGCACGGCAAAACTGGCCGCCTTTGTGCTGATTTGGTCTGCGTTGGCGATTTACACATGGTCGCTGGTCAAGGCGCACAGGGAGCGCTGACGCATTAGAGCGTGATGTTATTGGCTGGAATCATCGTATCGGGTTCTTTCGCGCCAATACCGGCGAAAACGCCCTCGGACGCATTTCAATGCGCCCATCGGGACTTTCCTTGGTCTTGCCGCAAAATCCCTTCGATACAATTGCTTCCACTCAAAAACATCCCGCTCTAAAGCTTGTCGATGATTTCCGTGTCGCCACCGGCGCCCGGCGCTTTCACTGATGCGGCGAGAATGGCCGGGACGATGGCTTCGGCGCTGTTGACGACCAGCGGCTTGACCAGATTTGCGGTGTGAATGAAGCCGGCCTCGCGCATGTGATTGAGCAGGCCGTTCAGCGGGTCCCAGAAATGGTTGATGTTGGCCAGCACAATCGGCTTGGTATGGTGTCCAAGCTGCGCCCAGGTCATGATCTCGATGATCTCTTCGAGCGTGCCGATGCCGCCGGGCATGGCCACGAATGCATCTGAATGTTCAAACAGCGCATGCTTGCGCTGGTGCATATCGTCAGTGACGATGAGGTCTGTCAGCCGATCAAGTTCGCTTTCTGCGGCTTCGCGCGTCATCAGGAACTGCGGGATAATGCCAGTGACCTTGCCGCCGGCATTCAGCGCCGCTTCGGAAACCGCACCCATGATGCCGCGGGTGCCGCCGCCATACACCAGGCGCAAACCGGACATGGCAATGGCATGGCCAAGCATGCGCGCGGCTTCAATATAGCGGGGATCATTGCCCGGCGAGGAGCCGCAATAGACGCAAATGGATCGAATCGGGGTCATGCCCCATGTCGCCGCGCCTTTAAGCATGCGTCAAGGTGATCGTGCAGGTTTCTTGTGATGCGCGTCAAAAACGTCTATGCGGAAAAAAATGCCGTAAAACGGCAAGGCACAGGGTGGCACGGATGAACAAGTTCAGGGCATTGTTGATAGGCTTTGCGGCTGCGGTCGGCGCGGGCGGCATTGCCGCCTACAATGGCGTGTTTGACGGCCCGCCGCCGCCAGCAGAAACGGTCAAAGCGCCGGCGGCGGTTGAAGCGCCAAAGGCCGAAGCGCCGGCCGCCGATGCTGCCAAACCTGATGCGGCCAAGATTGAAGCGCCCAAGCCCGAACCAGCTCCTGCCGCCGAAATCGCCAAGGTCGATCCCGGCGCCGCTGAGCCGGCCGCGCCAGCAGATTCGCCCGTTGGAACTGACAAAGCTCCGGCTGCAAGCGTAACAGAACCGGCTGCCATTGCCGCGCCGACGTTTGATGTGCTCAGGGTCGAGCCCGATGGCTCGGTGCTGATTGCCGGGAAAGCCAGCGAGAATGCGCAAGTGGAAGTGTTGTCCGGGGCGGATATTCTGGGTTCAACCAAGGCGGAAGCCAACGGCGATTTTGCCATCACATTGTCAAATCCGCTGAAGCCGGGGGATTATCAGCTTGTGCTGCGCATGACGGGCACGGACGGCAAGTCCGCCAACTCTGCGGAAACCGCGACTGTCTCCGTGCCCGAGCAGAAGAACGGCCCCGTGCTGGCGCTTGTGGAAGAGGCGGGCAAGCCAAGCCGAATCATCACAACTCCGGAAAAACCGGTTGAGACCGCTCAGGCAGCTATTGCGGAAGCCAAGCCTGCCGCATCGGCGGAAGTTCAAGTGTCCGGTGAAGTGAAAGCGCCGGAAGCTCCAGTTCCTGCCGCAACAGAGAGTGTGACCATTGAAGCGGTCGAAATCGAGAATGGCAAAATTTTTGTAGCCGGTGCGGCCAAAGGCGTCGATACGGTGCGCATTTATGCCAATGATGAAGTGCTGGGCGATGCCAGGCGCGGACAGGGCGACCGGTTCCTTGCCGAATTCCAGCGGGAATTGGCTCCCGGAGATTACATCTTCAAGGCGGAAGGCCTTGCCGCAGACGGCGTGACCGTGCTGTCGCGCGCTTCCGTGCCATTCCAAAGGCAGGCTGATGTTGCGGAACTGGCGCCAGCGCCTGCTGCAAATGAAGGTGCAGCTGCCGCCGAGGCGGAAACGAATGCCGCGCCGGCGGAAACGCCGAAACCCAAGGCGGTCATTATCCGCCGGGGCGACACGCTGTGGCAGATTTCGCGGCGGATTTACGGGCGTGGCGTGCGCTACTCGACGATCTATCTGGCAAACCAGGGCGTGACGGGCAATCCCAATATGATCTTCCCCGGTCAGGTGTTTACCGTGCCGGACAAGACGCCGGAAGGCGATGCCGCCAATCCGGCCGAAGTCGAAAAACGCGCAGCGCCGCTCGCGCCTGCAGAACAGTGATTGCCTCCATCGTTCATCGTCGATATACGATGAATGATGGATACGGAATCACCGGAAAGTTCTGATACGCGGCTGGCGGCGGACCTGTTTGCACTTGCTCATCCGGTGCGCCTGGCGCTTGTGCGCCACCTGGCGGGCCGAGATGCCTGCTGCAACAAAGACCTGGTCGGACGTATCGGTTTGGCGCAGTCGACCGTATCGCAGCATTTGAAAATTCTAGTGGATGCGGGACTTGTGACCTACCGGCCGGACCGGCAACGTTCACGCTATTCGCTCGACCCAGCACGCCTTGAAGCGCTTTCAGCGGCATTTTCCGATGTGGCCCGCTTTGCAAACGGCTGCTGCGCGGCAAAAGCGGAAACCAAAACAGACAGGATGGCCTGACGTGGCAGCAAAAACCATTTCCGCTGAAAGCGGCAAAACGCTTTCGACCTTGAAGAACCTATGGCCATATATGTGGCCGGGCGAGCGTCCGGACCTGAAGGCGCGGGTTGTCTGGGCTGCACTGTTTCTCATTGCCGCCAAAGTGTTCACACTGGCAATCCCATACGCATTCAAGTGGGCAACGGACGCGTTGAACGGCACCGTTGTAACGGGTGTGCCGCTTCCTGCAATTCTGCTGGCGCCTGTTGCGTTGGTCATCAGCTATAATATTGCCCGGATCATTTCGACCGGTCTGAACCAGTTGCGCGACGCGCTGTTTGCCTCCGTCGGCCAATATGCCGTGCGAAAAGTTGCCTACAAGACCTTCGTTCATATGCATAATCTGTCATTGCGGTTTCATCTGGAGCGGCGGACCGGCGGCCTGTCGCGGGTAATCGAGCGCGGCACCAAGGGCATTGAAAACATTGTCCGGTTCACAATCCTTGCCACTGCGCCCACGCTGATTGAATTTGCACTGACGGCGCTGGTTCTGGGTTTGTCGTATGGCTGGATCTATGTCGCGGTCGTGGCTGTCACGGTTTGGCTCTATACTTGGTTCACAGTGAAAGCTTCGGACTGGCGCATTGCCATCCGGCGCGAAATGAACGCATCGGACACGGATGCCAATACCAAAGCCATCGACTCGCTGCTGAACTTTGAAACTGTCAAATATTTTGGCAATGAGCGGATGGAGGCGGACCGGTTTGACAAGTCGATGGCCCGCTACGAATCCGCGGCAACAAAAACCTGGACATCGCTGGGCTGGCTCAACTTTGGCCAAGGCGTGATCTTTGCCATTGGCATGGCTGTCATCATGGTGCTCTCGGCGCTATCGGTGCAGGCGGGCCGCCAGACAATCGGCGATTTTGTTTTGATCAACGCGCTTTTGCTGCAACTTTCCATCCCGCTGAATTTCATCGGCATGATCTATCGCGAAATCCGTCAAGGCCTAACGGATGTTGAACAGATGTTCGATCTTCTGGACGTCCCGCAGGAGGTTGAGGACAAAGCGGATGCCAAGCCGCTTGTGGTCAAGGACGGCGCCATTTCGTTCAAGAATGTGGAATTTGCCTACGACCGCGCACGGCCTATCCTGAAAGGCGTTTCATTCGATGTGCCTGCGGGCAAGACCGTTGCGATTGTCGGGCCATCCGGGGCAGGCAAATCGACATTGTCGCGCCTGTTATACCGGTTCTATGACATTCAAAGCGGGTCTATCACCATCGACGGACAGGACATCCGCGATGTGAGCCAGGTTTCACTGCGGGCCGCTATCGGCATGGTGCCGCAAGATACCGTGCTGTTCAACGACACGATCGCCTACAACATCCGCTATGGCCGGATTGATGCGAGCGAGGCTGCCGTGCAACAGGCTGCGGAGTTGGCGCAGATTGACAGTTTCATCAAGTCCATGCCTGACGGATACAAATCCATGGTCGGCGAGCGAGGCCTCAAACTGTCGGGCGGCGAAAAACAGCGCGTGGCAATCGCGCGCACAATCCTGAAAGCGCCGCCGATCCTGATACTGGATGAAGCGACTTCGGCGCTGGATTCACATACGGAGCAGGAAATCCAAGCTTCGCTCGAACATGTTTCGAAAGGCCGGACAACGCTTGTGATTGCGCACCGGCTATCGACTGTCATATCCGCCGACGAAATCATCGTCCTGCAGGATGGACAGATTGCAGAACGCGGCGCGCACACTGCGCTTCTGAAGAAAAAGGGCCTCTATGCATCGATGTGGGATCGCCAGCGCGAGGCAAGCGAAGCGGCAGAGCGTTTGCGCAAGGCGGAGGAGAGCGATGACCTTGGAGTCGTCATCCGGCGCAAGATTCCGCAGCCTGGGTGAGTTGGATTTCTGGCGTCCGCCGCTGGCATTGATTGGCAGCGACTTCCAATTTCTCCAAAGCAGGCGTTTTGTTGAATTCAAAACGCCTGCTCTGTATTTTGCAGGTGTCGCATTCTCCATAAACGTTTGATGTTCCATCAAACTTGGAAATGCTCTAGACCGTCCAAACACCCAATTGGATGCATCATGAGCCTGATCGATTCCGTTCGCAAAACACTTGTTCCCATCCACAAAGAGGGCTGGCCGTTTATCGGCGCGTTTGCCGCGGCGACTTTTGTGCTGTCGTATTTTTCCGATACGCTGTTTTGGATTGGTCTGGCGCTGACGCTTTGGTGCGCTTATTTTTTCCGCGATCCGCAGCGGGTGACGCCGACCGACGAGAAGCTGGTCATTTCGCCCGCTGACGGGATCATATCAGCCATTGGTCCGGCGTTTCCGCCGCGGGAACTGGGCTTTGGCGACCGCGAAATGCTGCGCATTTCGGTATTCATGAATGTGTTCTCCGTCCATGTGAACCGCTCGCCGGTGCGCGGGCGTATCGAGCAGATTGCCTACAAGCCCGGCAAATTCCTCAATGCCGATCTCGACAAGGCCTCATCGGAAAACGAACGCAACGGCTTGAAGATTTCGACCGAACAGGGTGAGGTCGGCGTCGTGCAGATTGCAGGCCTGATCGCCCGGCGCATCGTCTGCTGGGCGGGTGAGGGGCAAGCAATCGGCGCCGGTGAGCGCTTCGGCCTGATCCGGTTCGGCTCGCGCGTTGATGTCTTCTTGCCCAACAGCGCCAGCGCGCGCGTTGCCGTTGGCCAAACCGCCATTGCGGGTGAAACAGTGCTCGCCGAATTTGGCGGACAAACACTGTCGCTTGTGCGTGTGGCCTGAGGCGATGGACGCGCCGTTCCAGCCGTTTGATCCGCATGGTCCCACCCCGCCGGGGCGTCGTCTTGGCGCGATTGAGCTGCGGTTTATCCTGCCAAACCTGATTACGATCCTGGCAATCTGCGCCGGATTGACCGGCATCCGTTTTGCCTTTGAGGGGCGAATTGCCGAGGCTGTCGGACTTGTTCTGATTGCGGCGTTTCTGGATGGCATTGACGGTCGGTTGGCACGGGCGATGAAGGCGCAATCCAAATTTGGCGCGCAAATGGATTCGCTGGCTGACATTGTCAACTTTGGCGTTGCGCCGGCCATGGTGCTTTATGCCAGCGTGCTTGATCAGGCGCGGTCATTTGGCTGGATTGCAGCGCAGGTTTACGTCGTCGCCTGCGGTTTGCGGCTGGCGCGTTTCAACGTGATGGCGGATGATCCGAACAAACCGGCATGGGCGGCGGATTTCTTTGTTGGCGTCCCGGCCCCGTTTGGCGCGTTTTTGGTGATGTTGCCGCTTTATGTGAATTTCCTCGGCATTGAAGCCGGAAGAGGACTGGCGCTTCTGGCCTCTGCCTACACGGTTTTGATCGCGCTTTTGATGATCAGCCAGATCCCGGTTTTTTCGGGAAAAAGCACATTGGCCCGCATTCCAGGCGGTGTCATTTTACCGGCACTGTTGGCTGTGACTGTTTATGTGACTATGCTTTTGACCTTCACTTGGGAAACGCTGACGGTTTCCGCCCTGGCTTACTTTGCGTCCATCCCGCTCGGCGTCTCCTCGTTCAAGAAACGCCTCAAGGCAAAGCAGCCCCCGGTTCAGCCGGACCCGAAGCAGAGCTGATCAGTCGTCGGTCAGACCCAGTGATTGGATCGCGACTTTGCGAGTTTGCGAATAATCGGTTTTGCCGGAGCCCAGCACCGGAATCTCGCCAACTTCCACCACATCTCCCGGCACCATCAATTCGGGCGCGCCCGCCCGCTTTGAATGACTGTGGATGTCGCTCTTGGAGGCCGGTTTGTGGGTGGTGAGCAAGATGATCCGCTCGCCTTTGCGTTTGTCCGGCACCGAGACGGCGGCATGCCGGTCTTCGGGCCAGAGCGAGGCGACCAGCATTTCGATTGCGCCGAGCGAGACCATTTCTCCGGCGATTTTTGCGAAACGCTTGGCGCGGCCGCGAATGGACATGAAGCCATCTCGGTCAAAGGAGACAATATCGCCGCTGTCGTGCCAGCCGTCGCCAAGCGGCTGCAAAACGCCAGGGCGATCTGCCATCAGATAGCCGAGCATGACGTTTGGACCGGAAAGCCATAGCCGCCCGCCTTCATCAATGCCCTCGACCGGTTCCAGCCGCGCCTGCATCAGCGGCAGCAGCCGGCCGACCGTGCCGTCCCGGCAGTGCGTGGCCGTGTTGACGGCGGTGACCGGGGCAACTTCAGTCATGCCGAACCCTTCCAGGATCAGCGTGTCAAACCGCTCGGCATAAGTTCTGCGCGTGTCGGAACGGACAGCTTCCGCACCGGCGACAACAAAACGCAGTGAAGAAAAGTCACCGTCTTTGGCGGCTCGGGCATAGCCGGACAGGAACGTGTCAGTGCCGAACATGATTGTCGGCTTCACCTTGGCGGCGATTTGCGGGATCTGCTTGTAGTGCAGCGGCGAGGGATAGAGGAAAAGCCGAACTCCAAAGAGGAGCGGCAGGATGGTGCCGCCGGTCAAGCCGAACGAGTGAAACACCGGCAGGACGTTGAACAGCGTGTCCTTGACCGAGATGGTCACCCGGGCCTCTGCCTGCGCGGCGTTTGCATGGAGATTGCGATGCGACAGCACGACGCCTTTCGGGGTGCCTTCCGAGCCGGAGGTGAACAGGATTACGGCTTGATCGTCAGCTTTTGCGCTTTTGACCGGCAACCGCCAGAGAAGCGCTGCGGATAGTTTTTCTGCGGTCGTGACCGTTTCGCGCAGTTCTTCGAGCCAGATGATTTTGGCATCTGTCGTAGCGATTGCCGTGACCAGATCGCCAAGATCGGCTTTTTCGATGAAGGCCCTGGATGAGATAACCAGTTTGATTTTCGCAGTGGTGATGGCTGAGGCGATGTTGGCCGGGCCTGCGGTGTAATTGAGCATGGCGGCAACGCGCCCGCATGACTGAAGCGCGAAGAAGGCAACGACCGCGCCATTGGCGTTGGGTAATAAGATTCCGACTGCCTCTTGCGGTTCGCTCATGGCAGCAAATCGTTTGCCGAGCACCCGCGCGCCAATCAACAGCCGCTTGCGCGATAATGTGCCGGTGACGGTGTCTTCCAGCGCCACGGCGCTTCGTCCGTATCGTCTGGCGGTTGCCACCATCACGGAAAACAGGCTGGCGTCCAAATCGTTGGACAAGACGCGCGCCTCTGCCAGACGGTCAAACAGCGCATTGGCCATGGTGGATCTTGCCGGACCAGACTTTTCGATCAGAGCGTCGATGGTTTCTGCCGGGCGGGCGGAAAGGCGCAGTTTGGGAAACCGGCTTGGCGGCAATTCGACAGCCGGATGATAGGAAGAAGGCAGAAACCGCGTGCCGCCGGGATGGATGGCGATGATTTTTGCATTGGCAGCTTTGGCCATATGAGCCACGGCACGGTAGAGCCTGAACGTTTTTGCGTCCGGCTCGACCTGATAGGGCATATAGACTGCGATCCGCGCGCCCATGGTCAGCTGTGAGAATATCCGGCGGTTCTTGAGCACTTTGTCTGCGCCGAAAACAGTGGATCGCGCCAGCGGACGGAACCAGCTTGTCAGAAAATGCGAGACGGCGCGGGGATCCAGCATGTGCAGCGTGTCTGACGGCAGGCGGGCAAGCATGAGCGCCGCATCCATTTTCGACTGGTGCGAGATGACATAGATGACCGGGCCGGGATGGCGGCCATGCTCGCTCAGGCTTTGGTCGTCAATCCGGTATAACAGCTTCAGCGGCGCCCAAGCGAGCGCCTGGGGGAAAGTGAGACCTTGGGTGATTGTGAAATATAAAGCCCAGCCAAGATAGGCCCCGACAATTATCAACAAGAGGCCGAAGGCCATGCCGGTCTCCTCCCGATCCAGCGGCAGGCGTAAACGCCCGACATGCGGACGTTAGCGGCTTGCTGTCTGCCGTCAAGCCGGTGGTTATTGCGGCAGGTTGTACTCGAGAAAGCGCCGCTTGCGGACCGAATAGAGTTTGCCTGTTTCGGTCACCGACGGAAGCGCCAATGCTGCAATGATTGCGCCGACTTCAGACGGATGGGGAAGGGTGTTGGGGTCTTCTCCGGGCGCTGCTTGGGCGCGCATGGCAGTGCGCGTTGCGCCGGGATCCACTGAATTCACCTTGAGTGCCGTTTGTTGTGATTCATCGGACCACGAACGGGCAAGTACCTCGACAGCCGCTTTGGAGGCAGCGTAAGGGCCCCAATAGGCGCGGGCGGTATGGGCAACGCTGGACGACAAGATCAGTGCCCGGCCGGCGTCTGACTGGCGCATCAGCGGATCCACTGAACGGATCATCCGCCAAGTCGCGTTGACGTTGATGGTCATCAGCTTTTCGAAGGTTCGGGCTTCGACATGGCCAATTGGCGATATTGTGCCGAGCATCGCGGCATTGGCCACCAGGATGTCGAGTTTCTTCCAGCGGTCGAAAATTGCACCGCCGAGCCGGTCGATGCCGGCCATATCGGACAGATCAAGCGGGACCAAAGTTGCCTCGCCGCCGAATGCCTTGATTTCGTCGTCCAGGTCTTCAAGGCCGCCCTGGGTGCGGGCAATGGCGATGACATGGGCGCCCAAGCGGGCAAGTTCCAAGGCTGTGTGGTAGCCAATGCCGCGCGATGCGCCGGTGACCAGAGCGATGCGGCCTTCAAGCGGTTTGGACATGATCAGCCATTTCCGGCAAGCAGCGACAGGGTGCGGACTTTCTCGGTGCCGTCTCGGTCGAGCAAGCGGGTTGGATACTCGCCGGTGAAGCAGGCATCGCAGAATTGCGGGGCTTCGTTGTTGCGCCCGGGCTCAAACACGGCGCGGTAAAGGCCGTCGATGGTGAGGAAGCCGAGGGAATCGACGCGGATGAACTCGGCCATTTCGGCAATCGACATGCGAGAGGCGAGCAGCTTGGCCTTTTCCGGCGTGTCGACGCCATAGTAGCAGGACGACAGCGTTGGCGGCGAGGCGATGCGCATATGCACTTCGGCTGCGCCTGCATCACGAACCATTTGCACGATTTTCTGGCTGGTGGTGCCGCGCACGATCGAATCGTCGACCAGAACGACGCGCTTGCCTTCCAGCATGTGCCGGTTGGCATTGTGCTTGAGCTTGACGCCCATGTGGCGGATCGAGTCGGACGGTTGGATAAAAGTGCGGCCGACATAGTGGTTGCGGATGATGCCAAGCTCGAATGGCAGGTTTGCGGCTTGCGAAAAGCCGATGGCTGCAGGCGTGCCTGAATCGGGAACCGGCACGACCAGGTCGGCATCGCAGGGGCTTTCCTTGGCGAGCTCAATGCCGATGCGCTTGCGCGCCTCATAGACGTTGCGTCCGTCAATCACAGAATCGGGACGGGCAAAATAGACGTATTCGAAGATACAGAACCGGGATTTTTGTTGCTCGAACGGGAAGATGCTTTGCAGTCCGTCCTCGGTGATGATCACCACTTCGCCCGGTTTCACATCGCGGACAAACCGGGCGCCGATGATGTCAAGCGCACAGGTTTCCGATGCCAAAATCCAGGCGCCGTCCAGATCGCCCAATACCAGCGGGCGGATGCCGAGCGGATCGCGGCAGCCGATCATCTTCTTGGTGGACAAAGCGACGAATGAATATGCGCCTTCGACCTGCCTGATGGCGCTGATGAACCGCGCCGTGAAATCCTTCTCCGGGCTCATGGCCACCAGGTGCAGGATGGTTTCTGTATCGGAGGTTGACGAGAAGATCGCGCCGCGCTTTTGCAGTTCGCGCTGCACTGTCATGGCGTTGGTTAGGTTGCCATTGTGGGCGATGGCAAAGCCGCCGTCGGCAAGCTCGGCAAACAGCGGCTGCACATTGCGCAAGCCAGCGCCGCCTGTCGTTGAATAGCGGGCGTGGCCGATGGCCGAGCGGCCCTTGAGGCGGTCGATCACCGCCTGTTTGGTGAAATTATCGCCAATCAGGCCGACATGGCGCTCAACGATGAACTGCGAGCCGTCATAGGAGACAATGCCGGCGGCTTCCTGGCCGCGGTGCTGCAAGGCGTGGAGGCCAAGCGTTGCAATGGCCGCCGCATCCTGCCGTCCGAAAATGCCGAACACGCCGCATTCGTCATGGAAATGATCGTCGTCATCCAACAATGCGTCTTCGATCCGGTGCTGCTCTTGCATGTGACCGTCCTTGCTTCGAAGCGTTGAGGTCCGGCAATGCGCCGGAGAATTCCTATTCAGCCGTTTGTGCCCGCGGCAGGCTTTGCCGGATCAGCAGCAGGTTTGGGCTGTTCGGGCTCAACTGCGCCTTCATTGTCAGTCTGATCGAGCGCTCCGCCCGCGCCAGTCTTGACCTTTTCAATCATGGCTTCTGGGTCTTCGGGCAGAAGGCTGACCAATTGCTGGCCAAGCGAATCGAGCAGCGGCTTTGATTTGGCGTTTGTGATCCAAGTTGGCTGATTGTTTTGCGCCAGCCAATTGAAAAACAGCATGGCGACAACCACCAAAAGCACGCCGCGCGCAGCGCCGAAGACGAAGCCCAGTGTGCGGTCAAGCGCGCCAACCGAGGAGTCGATGATGAAATCGGCGATTTTCATGGTGATTACGGTTGCGATGACCAAAGTGACCAAGAAAATCGCGCCCGCAGCGGCAGCCTGCGCCAGCAACTGATTGTCGACGTAGGGCTGCACAAAGGGAACAGCCTGCTTGTAGAAGTAGAATGCGGTCGCGGCGGCAACGAGCCAAGAGGCAACCGAAAGCACTTCGCGCGAAAAGCCGCGCACCATGGCCAACACGCCGGAGAACAGCGTGATGGCAAGCAGGATTCCGTCCAGCAGGGTAATCGGCATTTGAGAAGTTACTCCGTTCCTCAATCATCCGCCGGCTGGAAGCGCGGCATTTTCTATCATTTAAGGGCGCTTGCCCTTGGACGCGCTCACGATCTTGACGACCAAATCAGCGAGCGCGGGCAGTTCCTGCAAGGCAACAGTCCGGTCTTTCGGCAATTCAGCGCCACCTGCCGGGATCACGGCTTGCCGGAACCCCAGCTTTTCCGCTTCCTTCAGGCGATGCACCGCATGCGCGACCGGTCTGACGGCGCCCGACAGACTGATTTCGCCGAAATAGACGCAATCGGCGGGAAGGGCAATACCGGCTAACGAGGAGACGAGCGCTGCAGCCACCGCCAGATCGGCGGCGGGTTCGGAAATGCGGTATCCGCCCGCGACATTCAAGTAGACATCGTGCATGCCGAACTTGACGCCGCAATGGGCTTCCAGAACCGCCAGAAGCATGGCCAGACGCGAAGAATCCCAGCCGACGACAGCCCGGCGCGGTGTGCCGAGTGTCGATGGCGCGGCGAGCGCCTGGATTTCGACCAGAACCGGCCTTGTGCCTTCCATCCCGGCGAAAACCGCAGCGCCGGGCGCGGATGCGTTGCGTTCGCCCAGGAAAAGCAGCGAGGGATTGGCAACCTCGCGCAAGCCGATATCCGACATTTCGAAGACGCCGATCTCGTCCGTGGGGCCGAAACGGTTTTTGACGCCGCGCAGGATGCGGAAATGATGACCGCCTTCGCCCTCGAAATAGAGCACCGCATCGACCATGTGCTCGACCACGCGGGGGCCGGCGATCTGGCCTTCCTTCGTGACATGGCCGACCAGAACGACCGCCGCGCCAGTGGATTTGGCATAGCGGATCATCGCCTGGGAGGCGGCGCGGACCTGCGTGACCGTGCCGGGGGCTGATTCGGCAATGTCTGTCCAGAGGGTCTGGATCGAATCAATGATCACAAGATCCGGCCGCTTGCCGCCTTCGAGCGTTGCCAGAATGTCTTCAACGTTGGTTTCGGCGGCCAGTTCGACCGGCGCGGTGGCTGCGCCGAGGCGCTGGGCGCGCAGGCGGATCTGGGCGATGGCTTCTTCGCCGGAGACGTAAATGACCCGGTGGCCGGCCATGGCGAGCGCCGCGGCGGCCTGCATCAAGAGGGTGGACTTTCCGATGCCAGGATCACCTCCGACGAGCAGGGCCGAGCCGCGGACAAAGCCGCCGCCGGTGACGCGGTCAAGTTCGGCAATGCCGGAGCGGATGCGCGGCGCGTCCTCGATTTCACCTGACAGGGTGGTGAGGGCGACAACCCGGCCCTTGCGGGCAGAGCGCAGGCCGGATGGCCCGCCGCCAATCCCGGCGGTCGGGTTTTCCTCAACAATCGTGTTCCATTCGCCGCAGCTGTCGCACTTGCCCGACCAGCGGTTATGCACCGCGCCGCATGCCTGGCAGATGAAGGTGGTTTTGGGGGCTTTGGCCATCAGGCGGCAATCCTGCGGTGATACCGGCGCCCGAGGCTGGTCAGCAGCTCGTAGCCAATGGTTCCAGCTGACCTCGCGGCATCGTCGAGCGCGACGTTTTGACCGAACAGTTCGATCCATTCGGCGGTTTCGAGCTTTGACGCGGGCACTTCGGTTACGTCGAACATGGTGAAATCCATGGTGACGCGGCCGAGGACGGGCACGCGATGGCCGGCGAGCCAGCCGCATGCTGGCGGAGTGCCGGTTTCGCGCATGCTGACGCCACTTCCTGATGCCCGGTGCAGGCCGTCGGCATAGCCGGTGGCGCAGACGGCAATGACGGTATCCCGCTCAAGCATTTGCGTTGCGCCATAGCTGACGGTTTCACCGGCTTTGGCATGGCGGATCTGGATGATGCGCGTTTCGGCTGTGACAACGGGCAGTACCGGATTGGCAAGGCCATTGACCGCTTCGCCGCCATAGAGCGCAATGCCGGGGCGGGTCAGCTGGCCACCGCAGGCGCCGCGTGTCAGTGTTGCGGCGGAATTTGAAAAACTCGCTTCCACATCTGAGAAGATCGTCTGAACCTTATGAAACAATTCAATTTGTTTGTGGTTCATGGGGTCATCTACATTGTCTGCGCAGGCCGGATGGGTCATGACATGGCATAGGCCGGATGTTGTCAGCAGATCGGCATGGGTTCCCATCAATTGGCCCTGAGCCAAGGTGAGCCCGGTCCGGTTCATGCCGGTATCGACGTGGATGCCGAACGGAATGGCGGCTGCGCGGGCGCGGATCTGCTGGCCCCAGCGATCAACCTGCTCGGGCGAGCACAAAAGCGGGATCAACCGGTTTTCGATGAGACAGGATTCGGTGCCCTGCGGCGCGCCGTAAATGACGAATATGCGCGCATGAGGTGCAAGCGCGCGAACCGCAACACCTTCATGCGCCTGCGCGACAAAAAATGTGTCGCACCCTTCAGCCAAAAGCGCCGGGACGATGAGATCAACGCCCAAGCCATAGCCATCGGCTTTGACGACAGCTGCGGCCTTGGCCGGGGCGGATTTGGCGGCGAGAAGACGATAGTTTGACCGCAAAGCTGCAAGGTTGATGGTCAAGCGTCCGCCTGCCAGCGCCTCTGCCGGTCCTGATGTGAAGGCCGCTGAGATCACTCGAACCGTTCCGGCAGATATTGATCTTCGGCAAGGTCGGTGAAGCGGGTGTACTCGGCCTGAAACGCCAATTGGGCAGTGCCGGTTGGTCCGTGGCGCTGCTTGGCGATGATGACTTCGGCGCGGCCGCGCACGCCGTTCATGTCGGCCTCCCAGCGCAAATGCTCTTCGGTGCCGGGCTTGGGTTCCTTGTTTTTCAGGTAATACTCATCGCGATAGACGAACATGACGACGTCGGCGTCCTGCTCGATCGAGCCGGATTCGCGCAGGTCCGACAGTTGCGGGCGCTTGTCATCGCGGCTTTCCACCGCACGGGAAAGCTGGGAGAGCGCAATGATCGGCACACCAAGCTCCTTGCCGAGCGCCTTGAGCCCGGTGGTGATCTCGGTGACTTCCTGCACGCGGTTTTCAGATGACTTCTTTGAACCTTGCATCAGCTGGATGTAGTCGATGACCAGCACATCAAGGCCGCGCTGGCGCTTGAGGCGGCGGGCGCGGGCGGCCAGCTGGGCGATGGATATGCCGCCGGTCTGGTCGATGTACAGCGGGATTTTCTGCATCATCTGGGCGCAGGCGACGAGCTTGGAAAAATCCGCCTCGTTGATTTCGCCGCGCCGGATCTTTGACGAGGAAATCTCAGTCTGCTCGGAAATGATACGGGTTGCGAGCTGTTCGGACGACATTTCGAGTGAAAAGAAGCCGACAACGCCGCCGTTGACCGCCTTCATCGAGCCATCTGCCTGTTGTGCGCCCTCATAGGCGGCGGCGATATTGAAGGCAATGTTGGTGGCAAGAGAGGTCTTGCCCATGCCCGGACGACCGGCAAGCACGATCAAATCGGATGGCTGCAAACCGCCCATCATCGCATCCAGCCGGCGAATGCCGGCCGAGACGCCTGACAGATGGCCGTCGCGCATGAAGGCGGCATTGGCCATGTCGACGGCGTTTTTGACAGCGTCGGTGAAGGACTGAAAGCCGCCGTCATACCGGCCGGTTTCGGCCAATTCGAACAGGCGGCGCTCCGCGTCTTCGATCTGGCTGCGCGGGATCATGTCAACCGGCGCATCAAAGGCAATGTTGACCATGTCTTCGCCGATGGTAATCAACGCGCGGCGGATCGCCAGATCATGGATCGCGTGGCCGTAATCCTCGGCATTGATGACTGTGACCGCTTCAGCAGCGAGGCGCGCCAGATATTGGGCGACGGTCATGTCGCCGACCTTGTCTTCGGCGGGCAGGAAGTTTTTGAGCGTCACCGGGTTGGCATGCTTATTCAACCGGATGAACTCGCCGATGACTTCGTAGATCTTGCGGTGCAGCGGCTCAAAGAAGTGCTGCGGCTTGAGGAAGTCTGAAACCCGGTAAAATGCGTCATTGTTGACCAAAATTGCGCCCAGCAGCGCCTGTTCGGCTTCAACATTGTGCGGCGCCGAGCGATAGAGCGGGTCGGAAACGGCGGTTAGTTTACGGGCAGGTTCAGCCATAACGGTCAAAATTCCTCTTCGCTGAACTGGTAGCGCGCAGTGCCACTCGAAAGCAATTGCAGCAGACAATGATTCGCGCGCTGGCGATCATAAACACCGCTATCCACAGGATCAAAAAGTAAAACGCCCGGAACTGATCCGGGCGCTTTGGAAACAATGCAATGCAGCGGTTATTACATTTCGTCGCCGTCGCCGAAGTGTTCCATGCCACCCGGGACGACTGCGTCTTCGTTGGCGCCGTAGATGGCGTCGGCAGTGTCCAGCTTTTCACCGGCTGCCTGGCGTTCGGCTTCGTCGTTGGTGCGGGCGATGTTGATGGTCACGGTCGCATCGACTTCGCCGTGCAGGTGCAGCGGGATGGTGTGGATGCCGATGGTCTTGATCGGGGTGTTGAGAACGACCTGGTTCTTGTTGATGTCGTGACCTTCAGCGGCGATCAGATCTGCAACGTCGCGGGCCGAGACCGAGCCGTAAAGCTGGCCGGTTTCACCAGCGGAACGCACGAAAATGAATGACTTGCCGTCGATCTTCTCGGCAACGGCTTCCGCGGCGGACTTGCGTTCATTGTTGCGCACTTCAAGCGTAGCGCGTTGCTCCTCAAACTTCTTCTTGTTGGCGGCGTTGGCGCGCAGCGCCTTGCCTTCCGGCAAAAGGAAGTTGCGGGCATAGCCGTCTTTGACTTTGACGGTGTCGCCCATGTGGCCGAGGCGGCCGATGCGTTCGAGCAGAATGACTTCCATTTTAATGTCCTTTCAAAGGGTTACAAGGTTGAGTTGCCGCCAGTGGCAGCAGGTTTTTTCGCCGTGTCGTAAAGACCGGCAAAGAGGAATGCGATGACCGGCAGGCCGATGGTCAGTGAAGTTGCGTAGGCGACCCACAAGGCTGTGGCACGCCATGGCTTGCCGCGCGAAATACGATGCAGTGCGGCAAAACCGGTAAATATGAATGCCATGGAGAAGGCGCCTGCCATGCACCAGGCGATCATCGCCCAGCCGCCGTCCAAAAAAGTCGCTGCCATCGCCAAGGCGAACAGCGGCAGCGCCTGCGAGGGCATTTTCAACGACGTCGGCCAGTCGTCCTTGGGGCGGGCAAACAGGCCGGAGCGGCGCGATATGCCGAGCGCCACCCAGAAATTGGCAATGAGCACAAGCAGCCAGCTGGCTGGCTGCAGGAACGGCAGGACTTTCAGGACGCTGTTGGCAAGCGACATGGTTGCGACAGGATCGCGCGCCAATTCCGGATCAGCGGCGGCAATGCGTTTGACCAATTCGACCGAAAGTTCGGCGCTGAGCGATGGAAAATCCAGGTAGATGCCGACCGCGATGAACCCGGCGGCGACAATAACGGTCAAGATGAAGAGAATTGCACCAAGCGGGTACCATTCGCGGGGTTGATCAGCTTCAAGCCGCGCCATGCCGCCGAAATAGGCGGCGACGGTCGCCGGAATGACGGTGGTGAGTGCAATTACGACTGCAGGATCTGTGCCGGCAAAGGACAAGACGGCGAGAATGCTTATGATTGCAGCGGTCAAGCCGGCAACCGGTCCCCAGCCAAGGCCTGCGAGCATAAGCGGCAGCGGCGACAGAACAAACAGAATGAATGACAGCGACGTCTGTACCACCGAACCGACGGACAGAAGCGCGGCTGCAGCACCGGCAGCGGCTCCGATCATCAAAGGTGTCAGGGGACGGTTCATTCAGGTCTCGCTGTCCTGCCTGTGGCAGTTAGGACGCGCCGGAATTGGCGGTCCAACTCGGGATTTGCTGTTTCATCCGTGCGCCCGCCGCACGGGTGAGGCGAGGGCGGCGAACCGCCCTCATCCAATAGAATAGTGTTAGCCGATCACATACGGCAGCAGGGCAAGGAAGCGGGCACGCTTGATCGCGACGGCGAGCAGGCGCTGCTTCTTCTGGCTGACTGCAGTGATGCGGGACGGAACGATTTTGCCGCGCTCGGAAATGTAGCGCTGCAACAGGCGTACGTCCTTGTAGTCGATCTTCGGCGAATTCTGGCCGGAGAACGGGCAGGTCTTGCGGCGGCGATGGAACGGCCGGCGTGTCGGGATCTGATTGATGTCAGTCATGATTAAACTCCTGCCGCTTCGCCATCTTCGTCGCGCGGACGGCGCGGCGGACGGTCACCACGATCGGGGCGGTCGCCGCGGTCACGGCGCGGGCGATCGAAACGGTCGCCGCCGCGCTCGCCGCGGTCATCATCGCGGTCACGCTTGGCAAGCATGGCCGAAGGGCCGGTTTCATGCGCATCCACCTTGATGGTGAAAAAGCGCAGAACGTCTTCGGAAATGCCTTGCTGGCGCTCCATTTCGGCGACTGCCGAAGACGGGGCGGTGATGTCCATGAGGGTGTAGTAGGCTTTGCGGTTCTTGTTGACCCGGTAGGTCAGCGAGCGCAGGCCCCAGTTTTCAATGCGTCCGACGGAGCCGCCAGCGGCTTCGATGATTCCCTTGAACTGTTCGACAAGAGCGTCGACCTGTTGCTGGGAAATGTCCTGGCGGGCCATGAACACGTGTTCGTACAATGCCATGTAGATGCCTTTCTTCATTTTGTTCACGTCATTCAAAGCCAGTGGCTAAGCCTCTGCGAACCGATCAAAACCGCTGATGCGGGAAGAAAGGACGCTGGGACGGATCGAGAGCGGAGACACGGGAGGCTGTTGCAACTCGCAACTGACGGTCTTTTGACCGGCCCTCCGTTCAGCCCCCAACTGGGTTTCGAACCGTGAACGGGCGGGGCCTTACGGTGGATTGCCAAAAATTGCAAGCGTTCGGATGCAATTGACTGGATTTGGGTCAAAGATCGTCTTGCGTCTGGTTCTGATTCCCGACAATGACGGGAAATTGCGCTCATTAAGGTGTTTGAATGCTGCAAAGCCTTGTTATTGGAACGCTTGTGATTTCGATCACCGTGCTGATTCACACTTTCGGTTTGATCGCGGTCACAAAAGCCATGACCTACATGACAAACCGGTTCAGGATGCACCACCATCGCTCCCGCGTGGTGGCGATGCTGTCTGTCGTGTTTGGCCTGTTTCTGGTCTTGAGCGTCGAAATCTGGTTCTGGGCCTTTGCTTACTTGGCCTTGGGCGCGTTTCCGGACCTTGAACATGCGTTGTATTTTTCGACTGTGGCGTTTTCCACGGTTGGTTTTGGCGACATCGTGCCAGTGGCGCAATGGCGGCTGCTTGGGGCACTTGAAGCCATCAACGGCTTCCTGATGATCGGCTGGTCGACCGCCTATCTGATCGCCGCTTCCACCCGTGTCGGGCCATTTCGCAGCGGCGAGCATTTCTGAACCGGACTTGACTTGCCCCGCCACACATGGCGAAGGAGTGCAAAATGGACTTAGCGGAGGGACGATGGCCACAGCATTCACATTTCCCGGGCAGGGCAGTCAGTCAGTCGGAATGGGCAAGGCGATTGCCGAAGCCAGTGCGACAGCGCGGGCAGTCTTTGACGAAGTCGACGAAGCGCTTGGCGAAAAGCTTTCGGCCGTCATGTTCGATGGTCCGGAAGAAACGCTGACGCTGACGGCCAATGCGCAGCCGGCGTTGATGGCGGTTTCTGTCGCGCTGGTGCGAGTCTTGACGGAGCGTGGTTTCGATTTGAAGAAGAACGTTGCCTATGTCGCGGGGCATTCGCTCGGTGAATATTCGGCGCTCGCGGCAGCTGGAACATTCTCGCTGGCTGACACGGCTCGGCTTTTGCGTATCCGCGGCAATGCCATGCAGAAAGCCGTACCGGCCGGGCAGGGCGCGATGGCAGCGATCATCGGGCTGGAGCATGCGGATGTGGATAGCGTCTGCAGGCAAGCGGCTCAGGGCGAGTGCTGCCAGATCGCCAACGACAATGGCGGCGGGCAGCTGGTGATTTCCGGGTCCAAAGGCGCGGTCGAACGCGCGGCTGCGCTGGCCACAGAAAAGGGGGCCAAGCGGGCGATCATGCTGCCTGTTTCCGCGCCGTTCCATTCTGCACTGATGGCGCCTGCGGCCGATGCCATGCGAGAAGCACTGGCAGCGGTGACAAAACATGCGCCGGCAGTACCGGTCCTGTCGAATGTGACCGTAACGCCGACGTCAGACCCGGAAGAGATTGCAGCGCGGCTGGTAACTCAGGTTACAGGGCAGGTGCGCTGGCGCGAAACCGTCGAATGGTTTGCTGCCAATGGCGTGACCAATCTGGTTGAAATCGGCACAGGCAAGGTGCTGACCGGATTGGCCCGCCGCATTTCCAAGGACGTGAACGGCTCGGCAATCAATTCGATTGAAGACGTAGACGCATTTCTCGCAGCTTCGGCATAGCGAACGGAAGGATCAAGACCATGTTCAACCTGACCGGCCGCAAGGCTTTGGTGACCGGGGCGACCGGCGGCATTGGCGAGGAAATTGCCAAGATATTGCATAGTGCGGGAGCAACCGTTGGCCTGCACGGCACCCGCGCCGAGAAGCTGAAGTCGCTTGCCGGCGAACTTGGCGAGCGGGTTCACGTGTTTCCGGCAAACCTTGCAGATCGCGATGCAGTCAAGGCGCTTACCGAAAGGGCGGAAGCCGAACTTGGCGGCGTTGATATC
>JBAVTG010000064.1:0-17932 GCA_049696015.1 Rhizobiaceae bacterium
CTCGAAGGCTTTCACCATCCCCATCTGGCTCGTCGCCGACATGGCGCTCACCTCGCCCCAGGCGTATGCGAAAAACCGCAACGGCCGGCTCGCAGTCACTGAGGAATCCAGCTGCCGCAGCGACCCCGCTGCGCCGTAGCGCGGGTTGGCGATTTCCGCCTTGCCCTCGGCCCGGTGCCTTGCGTTCAGCGCCGCAAAGTCCGCATGCGTCATGTAAACCTCGCCGCGCACTTCCAGCACATCCGGAAAGTCGCCAGCAAGCTTCTGCGGAATGTCCTTGATCGTCCCGGCATTGACGGTGACATTCTCCCCCACCGCCCCGTCGCCCCGCGTCGCCGCCGAGATCAGCCGGCCTTTTTCATAACGCAGCGACAGCGAAAGCCCGTCAATCTTCGGCTCGGCGGTGATGTCCAGCGGCTGCAGCGGATCAAGACTCAGAAACCGCCGAACCCTGGTGACAAAATCATGCGCATCCTGATCGGCAAACGCATTGTCGAGCGACAGCATCGGAACCTTGTGCGCAATCTTTTCAAACTTCTGGGAAACAACATAGCCGACCGACTTCGTCGGCGAATCCATCCGCACCAGATCGGGAAACCGCGCCTCGATCTCCAGATTGCGCCGCCTAAGCGCGTCATATTCGAAGTCCGGGATTATTGGCGCATCCTGGTCGTGATAGGCCCGGTCATGCCGCGCGATTTCGTTGGCGAGATGCGCGAGTTCTGTTGTGGCTTGTGCTTCGGTCAGTTGGTCAACGGGCAGTGATTTGGATGGCATGCTGTGCGCTCTGACTGGTGGGTAATCTGGAGCGCAATCTTCAACCTCGGCGCTGCCCCTCATCCGGCCCTTCGGGCCACCTTCTCCCCGCAAGATGCGGGGCGAAGGGAAGCACCGCCCTTCGCGATTATCCCCTTCTCCCCGCCGTTTGCGGGGAGAAGGTGCCCAACGGGCGGATGAGGGGCAGCGCCTAGGCTGCAAGAAAGCACCAAGAAGTATAAACTAAACCGAATCCACTGCCGCTCAAATCAAAAAAGCAGAGTTCTCTTTCATCAGCCGATCCGCCGCAGCGCGGGCCTCGCTGGTGATCTCGGCGCCCGACAACATCCGCGCAATCTCTTCCAGCCGCTCAGCCCGGTCCATGACCGACACACTTGTCGCCATCTTGCCGCCGCTCTCGGCCTTGGCGATCAAAAAATGCGTGTCCGAGCGCGCCGCAACTTGTGGCGCATGGGTTACCGACAGCACCTGCACGGTTTGCGCCAGCCGCTTCAGCCTTTGACCAATGGCGTCGGCAACCGCCCCGCCAACGCCCGTGTCAATCTCGTCGAACACCAGCGTCGGCGCCGATCCCCGGTCTGCCAGCGCCACCTTCAGCGCCAGTAAAAACCGCGACAGTTCACCTCCGGATGCCACCTTCATCATCGGTCCGGCGCGGGTGCCGGGGTTTGTTCGCACATGATACTCAATGGAGTCGTTGCCGTCCGCGCTGCGCGCATCGCGCTCGCTCTGCATGTCGACAAGAAATTCGGCCTTTTCCAGTTTCAGTGCCGGCAATTCGGCCATCACCGCCGCTTCCAGGGCTTTGGCCGCCTCCGTGCGCTCTACCGTCAACTTCATCGCCAGCGCGTCATAGGCATCGCGCGCCGCTGCGGCCTCCGCCTCCATGCCCGCCAACCGGTCCGCCCCGGCATCCAGATCCGCCAGATCCGTGCTCATTTTCAAAGCGAGGTCCGCCAACCTATCCACCGGCACGGCAAATTTGCGCGAAGCCGCCCGAAGCGCAAACAGCCGCTCTTCTGCGCGCTCCAACACCTTAGGGTCAAAATCCGCAGCCCGCATGGCCGCGTCAACTGCGCCCTGTGCGTCGCCAAGCGCGTCCAGCGCCCGCCCCAGCGCATCCGCGATCGGCGACACAAGTTCAGGGGCTTCTGCCTTCTTGCGCTCCATCCGCCTGAAAAGGCTTGATAAATGCGGCACAGGCGAAGCCGATCCGGACAAGACGTCATTCGCCTCGTTGAGGTCGGCCGCAGTCTTCTCCGCCCGCATCATGCCCTGCCGCATCTCCGACAGCGCGGTCTCTTCGCCCGGTTCCGGTTTCAACGCGGTCAGTTCCGCCGACGATGCCCGCAGATAGTCCGCCTCACGTGCCGCCGCTTCAACCTTGGCGCGGTGCCGGTTCAGCGCCGTCTCTGCCTGCCGCCAATGGGTCCAGGCCGTTCGCACGCCTTCAGCCTCGCCCTGCAATCCGCCGAATGCATCCAGCAGCGCCCGGTGCGCATCCGGCGCGATCATCGCCCGGTCGTCATGCTGACCGTGAATTTCCACCAGCGCTTTGCCGAGTTCCTTCAATAGCGTCACGCTGGCAGGCTGATCATTGACATAGACGCGGCTGCGCCCGTCCGCCGCCTGCACCCGGCGTAGGACCAGATCGCCGTCATCATCAAAATCATTGGATCGCAGCACTGCTCGTGCAGCATGCGATGGCGCTAAGTCGAACACCGCCGTTATTTGCCCCTGCGCCGCCCCATGGCGCACAAGGCCCGCATCACCCCTTGCCCCCAAGGCCAGAGACAATGCATCCAGCAGAATCGATTTTCCAGCGCCGGTCTCGCCGGTCAGCACTGACAGGCCGCGGCTGAACTCCATGTCCAGTTTTTCGATTAGGACGATGTCTCTGATCGAAAGATGCGCCAGCATGGTTCAGATTTCAGTCAAGCGCCAGTAATCGTCTTGGCGGCCTTGGATATCCAGGAACCCGCATCCTCACGCGGTTGAAGTCCGCCCGATTGCAACAGTCTATAGCTGTCACGGTACCATTCACTGTCCGGATAGTTTGTTCCGAGCACTGCCGCCGCCGTTTGTGCTTCTGTCGCAAGCCCAAGCGCAAAATAGCCTTCCACAAGCCGCGCAAGCGCCTCTTCGGTGTGGCGAGTATTGGAATATTGCTCCAACACAATCCGGAAACGCTTGATTGCCGGCAGGAATTCCTTGCGTTCCAGATAGTAGCGGCCAATCTGCATTTCCTTGCCGGCGATCTGGTCGCGGGCAAAACGCACTTTCTGCTGGGCGTCATCCACATATTCGCTGTCCGGATACCGGTCGATCAGTTCCTGCATCGCGGCAATTGTGCGGCGCGAATCAGCCTGATCGCGCGTCACATCCGGGATCTGCCGCCAGTAGGACAGGCCAATGATGTACTGTGCGTAGGCCGCTTCCTTGTCGGTCGGGTAAAGCGTTACGTAGCGTTTTGCAGCCGAAATCGCTTCGGTATAACGGCCCTGGCGGTAGTTCGCAAAAGCGCCCAGCACAATTGAGCGTCGTGCATATTCCGAATAGGGATGCTGGCGGTCCACGGCAGCGAATTTCTTCGCTGCTTCGCTGGCACGGCCGGAGTTCAGATTGGCAAGTCCCTGGTTGAACAGCTGGTCGGCCGGCTCAACCGTGTTCACATAGGTTTCCAGATCAATGTCGTCCTTGGTCGTGCAGCCTGAAGCAAACAGTGCTGCCGCAAGCGCCAATACGCCGGAATTCAATACGCTTTTTGCCATACTGCTCTTAGCCCGTCTTGATCTGCCGCCGTCGATGCTTAACGCCGGACCGGGGCGCAGCCCGCGCCCGTTGCCGCCCATAAACCACAAGCGCATTTGCGCGGCAATGTCATCGCCGCAGTTTCATAAACAATAATCGGGCTGCGGGTTGCGCCGACAATGGCGCGAATTTGTGGCAAGATTGCTTTGGAAGACCCGGCAGGTCGCGATTAAAGCATCCAGGGTGCGAAGGCCGGCGCGTTAACCGCCACGAACTCCGGCTTCATGCTGCGAGCCGCTTTTGCTGCCGGTTCGACAACTTCATATGCCGATTGATCCAGAAGCAGCGCCCGGAGCGCCATCGCGTTCAATTTGTGTCCGCCACGGTAGGAACGGTAACAGCCGATGAAACGCGCCCCGGCAAGAGCGAGATCGCCGACCGCATCCATCACCTTGTGCCGGACAAATTCGTCCTTGTAGCGCAGCCCGCCATGATTGATGACGCGCTCGTCATCGCCGATCACGATGGAATTGTCGAGCGAGGAACCCAGCGCCAAACCCGCAGCCCAAAGCCGTTCGACGTCTTTCATGAAACCAAAGGTGCGGGCACGGGCCAGATCACGGCGGAATGTCTCCGCGCTCAGTTCGCCAACATAGGCCTGCCGACCGATTGCCGGATTGGCAAAATCAATCTCAACTTCAAACCGGGTGCCGGCATAAGGATGAAATTCGGCCCATGAAGCGCCCAGATCCACCCGCACCGGTTTCGTGATGCGGATAAAGCGGCGCTTCACCGGTTGAATTTCAAGTCCGACCTGGTCAATCGCGTCGACAAATTCCTGCGCGCTGCCATCCAGAATCGGCACTTCATCGCCATCGATCAATACCGTCACATTGTCGACACCGAGCGCAGCAAACGTTGCCATCAAATGTTCGACCGTGCCGATGCGGCTTGCCTCACAATTGCCAAGAACTGTGCAGAAATCTGTCGAGCCAACTTCGGCGACAACTGCCCGAACTTCACGCCCGTCACTGTTGCGAAGGGATTTCTGGAAAACTATGCCGGTATCGGCATCTGCCGGGAGGAATGTGACTGAAACAGGGGTTCCATTGTGAACGCCAACGCCAGACAATGTCACGCGGTCTTTGACCGTGGTTTGATACCCGTTCAATTCAATCCCCATGGATCGCCCCAAGCACCCGAATGCAACCGGTTCGCCCGGTCTTTTGTTTTCGCCTGCTTCGCGCCGTCCCGCACGTTGCCGCAGACAAATTTCCTTTTGCACTCCGGAAGATAGCTGTTTGCATGGTGCAATGCCAAATCACGCTTTCTTACTCACTGTTACTCATGTGCGGCGCAGTGGCCCAGGCTTGTTACATCGCGTGATCGCTTTTGGCGAAATGCGAAACCCCGCAGCCGACGGTCGGCAACGGGGCATTTTAATCTATTAAACGCTTGAAATCAGCCCTGACGGCGCAAAAACGCCGGGATTTCAAGCGGATCATCGTCAACTGCAGCGCGCGGCTGCGGCGCAGCACGGCCCTGTTCGTCAAGTGTCGGGCGGCGCGGCGCATAGGCTGCGGCCTCCTGGCTCAGCGGGCGGCGCGGTTCGGCGGTGCGCTGCATCACCGGTTCGCGCGGCTGAACAACCTGTTGATGATCGTCAGAACGACCTGTCAGGCCCTGCGTGATTCGGCGCAGCAGGCCGAGCGCGCCCGGCTGTTCGGCTGCATGCTGGGCAACCGGCTGGCTGCGCTGCTCAAGTTCGGCTTTGACCACCGGCGGGAAATCCTCGACCCGCGGCATGCGCGGCTCGGCAGCGTAAACTGGCGCCTGCGGCTGCGGGGCGCGCTGCTGGATCGGGGCGGTTTGCGGTTGCGGCGTATGCACCGGCTCGACCGTTGCCGCCGGGCGGAACAGCGAGGAACCAGGCTGGAATTCCGGCTCTGAGGTGCGGGCCGCCGCTGCGATTTCAGTCTCGGCCTGCTGGATGACATCTGCCACCGGATCGGCATTGACGACAGCAGCAATCGGCGCGGGCGCCGGTTCAAAAGCCGGTTTTGCTGCGGCGATCGGACGCTGGATCGGTGCAGCCTGACGGGCAACCGTGCGCTGCGGCTGGCGGAATTCGACCGGCGATGCACCGATATCGGCCAGCATCTTGTCGATGCCGGTAGCGACGACCGATACACGGATAATGCCTTCGAGTTTCTCGTCAAACGTTGCGCCGAGAATGATGTTGGCTTCCTGATCCACTTCCTCTCGGATGCGGGTGGCCGCTTCATCCACTTCAAACAGCGTCATGTCGCGCCCGCCGGTGATCGAAATGAGCAGGCCCTTGGCGCCCTTCATTGAAGATTCGTCCAGAAGCGGGTTGGCAATTGCAGCTTCTGCCGCAGCCATCGCGCGGCCCTCGCCCGATGCTTCGCCGGTGCCCATCATCGCCTTGCCCATGTCGCGCATCACGGAACGCACGTCGGCGAAGTCGAGGTTGATCAGGCCTTCCTTGACCATCAGATCGGTTATGCAGGCAACGCCCGAATACAATACCTGATCGGCCATCGCAAAAGCGTCGGCAAATGTGGTTTTGTCGTTGGCGATGCGGAAGAGGTTCTGGTTCGGAATGACGATCAGCGTATCGACATTCTTCTGCAGTTCTTCAATGCCCATGTCCGCCGTCTTCATCCGGCGCTGACCTTCAAAATGGAACGGCTTGGTGACCACGCCGACCGTCAGGATGCCGCGCTCGCGCGCTGCGCGGGCAACAACAGGGGCTGCGCCCGTGCCGGTGCCGCCGCCCATGCCCGCGGTGACAAAGCACATGTGCGTGCCGCTGAGGTGGTCGAGAATTTCATCAATGCATTCTTCTGCGGCAGCGCGTCCGACTTCCGGCTGCGAACCGGCGCCCAGACCTTCGGTGACAGCCACGCCAAGCTGCACGATGCGCTCGCAGCGCGACATGGTCAGCGCCTGTGCGTCCGTATTGGCGACGACAAAATCAACGCCCTTCAGGCCGGCATTGATCATGTTGTTGACAGCGTTGCCGCCGCCACCGCCGACACCGAATACAGTGATCCGGGGTTTAAGCTCGGTAATGTCCGGCTTCTTCAGATTGATGGTCATGGCCTGTACCTTTCGCTGTCGACACCGTTACGCCGCCGCCGATGTCCGTTTGGGTTTCCCCGTTTCGTCAAAAACTGTCCTTGAGCCACTGCCCCACGCGGGCAAACCGGCCTCCGGTTCCTGTCATGCGCCAGCCGGATGCAAATCCGTCCGATGCCTGTCCCAATTCCGCAACCTGCGGATAAATCAAAAGTCCGGCGCTCGCCGCAAATGCGGGCCCCTTGGCTGCTTCCGGCAATCCGGCAACGCCAAGCGGCCGCCCGATGCGCACCGAGCGCCCGAGAATGCGGCGCGCCGCTTCCGGCAGGCCTTGCAGCTGGCTCGCGCCGCCCGTCAGCACCACGCGCTTGCCCACAATTGCGCCAAATCCCGATTGGTTGATCCGGTCACGCACCAGTTCAAGCGTCTCTTCAACCCGCGCCTTGATGATGCGGGTCATCATCGCCCGCGCGATCTGCTGGGGCTCTTCATGCGCCTCGCCGGAGATCGAGCGCACCGCGATCATTTCGCGGTCATCCGATGCGCTGACCAACACATTGCCATGACGAACCTTCAGGGCTTCGGCTTCATCCAGCCGCGTCGAAAGACCACGCGCCAGATCCATCGTCACATGATTGCCGCCAATGGCGATGGCATCAGCATGGATGCAGCGCCCTTCGGCAAAGATCCCGATTGATGTGGTGCCGCCGCCAAGGTCGATGCAGGCGGCGCCCAATTCGGCTTCATCATCCACCAATACCGACAGGCCGCTGGCATAGGCCGTTGCCACCATCGATTCGATGCTCAGGTGGGCCCGGTTGATGCACAGTTCCAGATTGCGCAGCGGCGCTGAATCTGCCGTGATCACGTGCACGTCGAGGCCCAACTGGCTGCCTTCCATGCCGCGCGGGTCACGGATGCCGTTTTCCGCGTCGAGCGAATAGGATACCGGCAGCACGTGCAGCACTTTGCGTTCGCTTTGCTCCGCGCGCTTGCTAGCCGCGCTCGTCACACGGCCAATATGATTGTCATCCACCGGCCGGTTGCCCAGCGATACAGACGCCTGAATGGTCGAACCCTTTATGCGGCCTGCCGAAACATTGGTGATGATCGAATCGACCGTCATGCCCGCCATGCGCTCAGCCGCGTCCACTGCCTGGCGGATCGCTGTTTCGGCATGGTCGAGTTCGCTCACGACGCCCGACTTCACACCGCGAGAGCGCTGATGGCCGATCCCAAGCACTTCAACCTTGTGGGTGCGCCCCGGCAACTGGGCGCTTTCATCGCGCGGCGTCAGCCTGGCAATCATGCAGGACACCTTGGTTGAACCGACATCCAGCACCGTCACGATACCTGTGCGCTTGCCGCCTATGCCAGATAATCCTGTGCGTCCGCCAAGAAGGGTCATGTGTGTTTCTCCGCCTTCTTGGCTGCATCCAGCATCGTCTTCACGTCGCCCTCGTGCACGCTCGATCCGCTTGCCGTCAGACGCACGACCACACGGTCCGGCACGCGCAGGTCAACCAGTTCAATGTCCTTCGACAAAAGCCCGGTGGCGCTGTCCATTTGCGCGAGGTCTTTCAGCGCCTGGGCTGGATCGCCGGCCGGAAGCTGAATGGTCACGCCGTTGTCGAGACGGATATCCCAGCGCCGGCCTGCAACCAGCATCTGCGCTTTGACGCGCGATTTCAGTTCCGGAATCGCGGCAACTGCAGGCACCAGATATTTGGCTTCACGGTCCGCGCCAGGTCCTGTGACCAGCGGCAGATTGGCAAATTCCTGGTGGGCAAACGGCACAATGATGTTGCCGCCCTCTTCGATCAGCGACAGCTCTTCATCATGCTGCCAGATGGCAAACGGCTTGCGCTCTTCCATCGTCACCGACAGGGCGTTTGGATAGAGCTTGCTGACTTCCACCGACGCGACCCAAGGCATCTGCGCCAGCCGAGCCCGCGCCGCATTCGTGTCAAATCCGATCAGCGATGAATTGCTGTTGAGGTTCAGCACAGCCAAGACATCGATTTCCGAGGTTTCGCTGTGTCCGGAAACTTTGACTTCGCTGATTCCAAAGCCGACATGCGCGGTCGACGCCTGCAATATCGCGTTCGTCTGCCCGCCCGCCATTGCGCCATAAACGCCGGAAGCCAACAGAAAAAGGAAAGCCGAAAGCGTTCCGGTATGTTTGGGGAATGTCACCTGGCCTGACGCAAGACGCGTGAGGATCCGAACTGGTTTGCGCAAGACGCGAGGCAAAGTCCGGTCGCTCTGCAATCCGGCATCCGCCGCTGCATACCGCCCGTTTGACCCTTTGCCCGCTAACGCAAACAAGACGCGTCCTCCACCATCCAACTCAAAAGCTCGCCGAAAGAATGCCCGGCTGCCGCTGCTATTTCCGGCACCAAAGAAGTGGGTGTCATCCCCGGCTGCGTGTTCACTTCCAGCCAGATGATCTCGCCGTCCTGGGAGAAACGATCATCATAACGGAAGTCCGAACGGCTAATGCCGCGACAGCCCATGGCTTGGTGCGCCTTGAGTGCCATCATTTGTATTTTTTGGTAAATTTTTGGTGAAAGATTTGCCGGGCATTCGTGTTTTGATCCCCCCACAACGTATTTAGAGTCATAATCATAGAAAGAATGGCCAAGCGGAATGATTTCCGTCACCCCAAGCGCCACATCGCCCATCACCGCGCAGGTCAATTCACGCCCGGCAATGTATCGCTCGACCATGACGGTGTCGCCGTATTTCCACGCGGTCGAGCCGATCACCTGCGGCGGATGCGCTTGATCTTCCTTGACAATCACCACCCCGAAGCTTGAGCCCTCGCTTACGGGCTTGACCACATAGGGCGGCTTCATCGGGTGTTCATTGCCGATTTTGAAGCGGTTCATCACCTTGGATTCCGCCACCGGAATATGGGCGAGCTTCGCAATCTTCTTCGACATCTCCTTGTTCATCGCCAGCGCTGACGACATCACGCCGGAGTGCGTGTAGGGAATGGCCAGATACTCGAGAATACCCTGAATGGTCCCGTCCTCGCCGAATGGTCCATGCAGCGCATTGAAAGCGACATCCGGTTTCAACTCGGTAAGAACAGAGGCGACATCGCGCCCGACATCCACCCGCGTCACACGATAGCCCTCTGCCTCCAGCGCGTCAGCACAAGGATTGCCGGAAGCAAGGCTGACTGGCCGCTCTGACGAAAATCCCCCCATCAGCACAGCCACGTGTTTCTTCGTCATACGCTTCCCCTCTTGAACACGCGCACAAAAAGCATGTCTTGGGTTGAGTCCGAGTCCGCCCCGGGAAGCCCCGTGGACAAACGCCGACTCAAATTACGAAACACGCCGATAAGCGGACAGAATCAGAGAGTTGATTCGCTGGCAAGGGGCAGATGCCGGTTTCGAGTCCGCAGATCATCCGCTACCGGCGGCCCGCCAAAGATTGACAGGTGTCAATGCGTTCTCCCCTGCGTTGCGGTAACTTTTCACTTTGCAGCCGAGTAAGCGAAGCGCCTGCACGGCAACAGGAGGTCATCATGGCTATCAATGATACCGGATCCGCATTGCAAACCGAAGCATCGGCAAAGGTCAAACAGCTGGATTCCATAACGACCGCCATATTCTTCATATGGATCGGCGTTGCGGTCTTGGCCAAAATCGGTTGGACATGGTCGCTGTTCGGCATTGGCGTGATCTTGCTGGCTCAGCAGGCCGCCTTGAACCGGCAGGGTGCGAAAGTCGATGGTTTCAGAGTTTTCTGTGGCGCAGCTTTTCTGCTGGGCGCCGTCTGGGAAATGATCGGCATGAGCTGGCCATTGGCGCCAGTCCTTCTCATTTTGATCGGCATTGGAGCGCTTTGGAAAGCGGTATTCGGGGAGCGCTGACTTGCCGGCATGTTTGCCGGTGTAAAGTCAGCATGTGCTGAAGATACTTGAACCGCAAATACGGGTGAGATCACGTCATGCGCGTCCTGATAGTCTACGCACACCACAACAGACATTCCCTTTGCCATGCGATACTCGAAAGGGTCGAGGCCGGCCTGCGCGATGCAGGGCACGAATACGAAACTGTCGATTTGCATGCGATCGGGTTTGATCCGGTGTTGCGCAAGGAGGATAGTCCCAACTGGATCGACGACAGCGTTCCGGACGACGTATTGGACAACATGAACGTAAGATCGACCTTGGTGGCGTCGGCTGGCGGTCCATTGCGCAGGGCATTGGCAAGGCTTTGGATTCGCAACAAAAACCCGCGGCAGATCATACGCGGATTGCGCAGCGTCGGCGGGCCGGCAGATGTCAAGGCGCAGCAGGAAAAAGTGGCAAAGGCGGAAGCGCTCGTCTTCATATCTCCAATCTATTTCGTCAATTTTCCGGCAATTCTGAAAGGCTGGATTGATCGGGTCTTCTCCTTGGGGTTTGCATTTGGATTTACGCCGGAAGCGTGGCGCGGCGACATCAGGGGCCGCATCCCATTGCTGAAGCACAAGAAAGCGCTGATCATCAACACCACGATATTTGACGAAAAGTCTTACGAAACACAGGGCATGCGCGCGGCCATGAAAGTGCTGGTCGACGACTACGAATTCCGCTTTCCCGGCATCCAGTCAGTCGAACACGTTTATTTCTACGCCGTTCACGGGGCGGATTTGGCAGCCCGTCAGACCTATCTGAAGCGCGCCTATGATTTGGGCAAGGCGTTTTAGGCCGCACGGAAACTCGGGAGTCGTCAGGAGGCGCAGCATGGGTTCTGTTTTCGCTGCAAGCGCGCTTGGAGCCGCCGTCTCGCTGCTGCTCGCAGTCGGGCCCGCAGCGGCAGAAAACCCGGCGAAATGGCCGACCGGGAGTTGGGAGCAAACCACACCCGAAGCGGTTGGTTTTGACTCCGGAAAACTGGCTGATGCGCTGTCAGACATAGCAAGCAAGGTGCCGCATGTTCATCAGATCCTGATCGAGCGCCATGGTCAGGTCTTCCTCGACTCGACATTCTACCCTTACGACGCCAAACGCCCGCACAATCTCGCCTCAGTGACCAAGAGCGTCATGACAACGCTTATCGCCATCGCCGCTGAACACGGCAAGCTCGATCTCGACCAGCCCGCTCTTTCGTTTTTCCCAGACCGGAAAATCGCCAACCGCGATGCGCGCAAGGAGCGCATGACCGTGCGCCATCTGACAGGCATGTCGTCGGGTCTGGACTGTGTCGGCGAGCATGACGAGCCGACTTTGCACCAGATGAACGCCAGCCCCGACTGGGTTCAGTTCACGCTCGACCTGAAAATGGCGGCTGAACCAGGAACAACCTTCTCCTACTGCAGCCCCGGCATGCACCTGCTCTCTGCTATCCTGACAAAGGCGACGGGAATGACCGCCCTTGATTTCGCGCGCCAAAACCTCTTCGCGCCGCTCGGTATCCGCGAGGTTGTGTGGCCCGTGGATCCGCAAGGCTTCAACCATGGCTGGGGTGATTTGTTTCTCTACGCGAGGGATGCAGCCAAGATCGGCTACCTCTGGCTCAATCAGGGTCAGTGGGACGGTGCGCAAATCGTCTCCAGTGCCTGGGTGCAGCAGTCAGCGCGGCTGCAAATCAAGACCAATCCAAACTGGAATGATGATTATGGCTACGGCTGGTGGGTCATGACGGGCGATGATATCCCGCAATATGCCGCAGTCGGCCGCGGCGGGCAGCGGATCGGCGTCTTTCCGTCGCTGGACATTGTCGTGATCACCCTTGGCGGCGGCATTGAACCTGGCGAGGTGACCGACAGGATTGGCGCTGCCTTAATCAGTCCTGACAAGCCGCTGCCGCCAAACCCCGACGGCGGGAAAAAACTGACCGCCGTGCTGGGCGCCTTGAACGATCCGCCTGATCCGCAACCGGTCAAACCCTTGCCGCCACTCGCCGCCGGGATTTCGGGCCGGACCTATGAGTTGAAACCAAACCCCATGATGCTGAAGTCCATCCGGCTTGATTTTGGCGCAAAAGACACTGCGCAACTGGCCTTGGCCTTTACCGACGCGCAGCCGCGAAGCCACGTGATCGGCCTCGATGGCGTCTACCGCATGTCGCCGGGCGAACTTGGCATACCCGCGGGCATGCGCGGCTCGTGGGAAAACGGTCACACCTTCATCGCCGAATATGACGGCATCGCCTTCATCGACGCGTTCGATCTTCGGCTGGATTTCAAAGGCGGTCGGGTATCGTTCTATGCCAAAGACCGGACCTATGAACGAGGCGTGATGATCGAAGGGCAATCGGTCCCGTGACTCGCGGCAACGTTAGAGCGGCAAGTCAGCCTCACAGCAGCTGCCCCAAAAACTCCTGCACCTCATGCCCCGGCCTGAAGGCCCCGATCCGCTTGATTTCCCATTCTAGCCGGATACCTGATGTCTCCAGCACCCGCGCCCGGATGGTCTCGCCCAGATATTCCAGATCATAGCCGTGCGCCGTGCCGGTGTTGATCATGAAATTGCAGTGCATTGGCGACATTTGCGCTCCGCCGATGGTCAAGCCCCGCCCGCCGGCCACGTCAATCAGCTTCCAGGCCGAATGGCCTTCCGGGTTCTTGAACGTCGAGCCGCCGGTCTTTTCCTTGATCGGCTGAACGGTTTCACGATGGTTCTGCACTTCGTCCATTTTCGCGCGGATTTCTGCCTTGTCTGCCGTGTAGCCTTCAAGCAGCGCCGACGTGAAAATCAGATCCTTTGGCGCGGAGGAGTGCCGGTAGGCATAGCCCATGTCGGCATTGCTGATGACATGTACATTGCCTTTGCGGTCCACGGCGCGCACTTCGACTACCCGCTCGCGCGTTTCAACGCCATTTGCGCCCGCGTTCATGCGAAGAGCCCCGCCGATTCCGCCAGGAATGCCGTGGTAAAAGTGAAACCCGCCAAGCCCGAGTTCCAGCGCCAGCGCCGCCACCCGCTTGTCCGGCGTCATTGCACCAGCGCGGATTGTCGTGTCACCCGCTTGCACCGCCTCGCCAAATCCCTTGACTGAAAGGCGCACCACAAACCCGGAAATCCCGCCGTCCCGCACCAGAAGGTTCGAGCCGATGCCAACCGGCATCACCGGGATTTCCTCCGGCACCGCCGCCATAAACGCCGCCAGATCTTCTTCGTCCGCAGGCTGAAACAACACTTCGGCCGGACCGCCGGCGCGAAACCACGTCACTTTGTCCATCTCGGCATTGGGCGTTAAACGCCCGCGCAAGCCGTCAAGCTTGGGACCCAGTTTTTTCAGTAACAATTCACCGTCCATCATGCGGACTTTCTAAAAATTCAAGCTTCCAGCAGCTGCAATTCTTTCGGCAGCGCATACGCCCACTGCGTGATATTTCCCGCCCCAAGGCAAATCACATAATCGCCCGGCTTGGCAATCGAGCCGATAAGGCCCGCCAATTCCGGCGCGCCGTTGATATGGCGCGCATCGCGATGCCCGCCGGAGCGGATCAGATCCACCAGCGTTTCGGAATTGATACCGGCAATCGGCTCTTCTCCCGCCGCATAAACCGGCGCCATGATCACCGTGTCCGCATCATTGAAGCAAGCGGCAAAATCATCGAAAAGGCTCGCCAGCCGGGTATAGCGGTGCGGCTGCACCACCGCGATCACCTTGCCCTTGGCCGAGTCCCGCGCCGCCTTCAAAACCGCCCGGATCTCGACCGGGTGATGGCCATAGTCGTCAAAAATCTCCACACCGTTCCACGTGCCGGTATGCGTAAACCGCCGCTTGACGCCGCCAAAGCCGAGCAAACCCTTCTTGATAGCCTCGCCGTCAATGCCAAGCTCATGCGCCACGGAAATCGCCGCAGTCGCATTAGACACATTGTGCCGCCCCGGCATCGGCAATCGAAGCCCCGTCAGCTCGGTCAGCTTGCCGGTTTTGCGCTCGCGGATTGTCACATCAAAATTCGTGCCCGGTCCGTCCACCACACAATTGTGGAAGCGCACGTCCGCTTGCGGGTTTTCGCCATAGGTGATGACCCGCCGGTCCTCGATGCGGCTGACCAGCGCCTGCACTTCCGGATGATCCAGACACATAACGCCAAAGCCGTAAAACGGAACATTCTCCACAAATTGCCGGAAAGCCTCGCGCACTTTGTCGAACGTGCCGTAGTGGTCCAGATGCTCCGGATCGATATTGGTGATCACCGCCACATCCGCCGGCAATTTCAAGAATGTGCCGTCGCTCTCGTCAGCCTCGACAACCATCCAGTCGCCGCCGCCCATGCGCGCATTGGTGCCATAGGCGTTGATGATGCCGCCGTTGATCACCGTCGGATCGAGCCCGCCCGCATCCAGAAGCGCCGCCACCATCGAGGTTGTCGTCGTTTTGCCGTGCGTGCCGCCTATGGCCACCGCCTGGCGGAAGCGCATCAATTCGGCCAGCATTTCCGCCCGCCGCACCACCGGCAGCAATTTTTCCCGCGCCGCCATCAGTTCCGGATTGCTTTTCTTGATCGCGGTCGAAACCACCACCACATCCGCCGCGCCAAGGTTTGCCGCCGTATGGCCGACAAAACATTCGATGCCATTGTCGCGCAGCCGCTGGCAGTTGGCGCTGTCGGCCTGATCCGAGCCCTGAACCTTGAAGCCAAGATTGTGCAGCACTTCGGCAATGCCGCTCATGCCGATGCCGCCGATGCCGATGAAATGCACCAGCCCGATATTGGGCGCCATTTTCATGCGCTTCTGTCCTTTTTGAAGTCTGAAACCGATTTGCCAGTGGCAATAGCCTCTGTCAGGTCCGCAAGCAACCGTGTCGCATCCGGCATCGCCGAAGCCTTGGCCGCTGCAGCCATGCGCCCTGCCTTGTCCGGATTCTGCGCCATGTCCGCAATGATCGCAGCGATCCGCTCGGGTGACAGATCTGCCTGCTTGATCACCAGCGCCCCGCCCGCCGCCATCAGCGTCGCCGCATTGGCCGCTTGGTCATGATCGAGCGCGAACGGATAGGGCACCAGGAGCGAGGGCCTGCCAATCACCGAAAGCTCCGACACCGTCGAAGCGCCAGCCCGCGAAATCACAAACTGCGCATCGGCAATCCGCTTGGCCATGTCAGCAAAAAACGGCGAAACATCCGCCTTCACCCCTAACTTTTCATAGGCTGCCATTACCTCGGCTTCGTCTTCGCTGCGCGCCTGCTGTGTCACGAACAGCCGATGCCGCAATCCATCCGGCAACAGTGCAATCGCCGCCGGGATCGACTGGCTGAAATACTGCGCACCTTGGCTGCCGCCAAACACCAGCAGATTGAACGCGCCCGCATCCGGCGCGCGATAGTCGGTTTTTGCCGCTTCCATCACCGGCGGCCGCACCGGATTGCCGGTCAACATCGTCCGCTCCGGAAAGGCGGCGCCTTGTTCAGGCAAAAACCCGCCCGCAATGCCCGTGACTGTCCGTGCCAACAGCGCGTTGGCCCGCCCCATCACCGCGTTCTGTTCATGGATCAGCGTCGGCACGCGCGCCCGCACCGCCGCGTAAACCGGCGGCAAGGTCGGATAGCCGCCAAAGCCGACAACGACGGCAGGCTTCAGCTTGCGCAGCACATCTCCCGCCGCGCGAAATCCGGCATACAGCTTCAGCCCGGTCTTGATCAGCGCAAGCGGACTCTTCGACTCAACCGTTGCCGAAGGCACCACATGAATGGTCCCTTCCGCAAACTTGTCCGCAAACCGCTCCGCCCGCTCATCCGTCGCCAGATGCACGGCCCAGCCGCGCGCTGCCAACTCATGTGCCAGCGATTCCGCCGGAAACACATGACCGCCGGTGCCCCCGGCACATAGGAGTGCGATCTTGTCCATAATTACTCGGCCGGAACCAGCATCGGCGTGGTCCGTCTCGGCTGAATGGCCACGGTCGAGCGCGGCTTGGTGCGCGTCAGCGCCAGCACAAAACCCATCGACACCGCCATCGCCACAAGCGAGGAGCCGCCATAGGAAATAAACGGCAGCGTCATGCCCTTGGCAGGCAGCAGTTGCAGGTTAACGCCAATGTTGATGATCGACTGGAAACCGAAGCTGATCACCAGCCCGGCCACCGCAAGCCGTGTGAATTCATCGCGTTCGCGCAAGGCAAACCGCAGGCCCCGCATGACGATAAAAGCAAACAGCAGCGCAATGACCATGCAAAACAGGATGCCGAACTCTTCCGCCGCCACTGAGAAAATATAGTCAGTATGGCTGTCCGGCAGGATGCGCTTGACCGAGCCTTCGCCCGGCCCCTGCCCAAACCAGCCGCCGCGGATGATCGCCTCGCGCCCCGTGTCGATCTGGAACGTGTCGCCCTCGCCGGTCAGAAACTTGTCGATGCGCGCCGCCACATGCGGAAATACCGTGTAGGCGCTGAATGCGCCTGCTGCGCCGACGCCGGCCATCAATATGATCCAAAGCCAGGGCATGCCTGCCATGAAGAACATCGACGCCCAAGTCGCTGTCACCAGCATGGTCTGGCCCAGGTCGGGCTGCGCCACCAGCAGCGTTGCAACAATCACAAAGAGCATCGTTGCCATCAGATTGCCGGGAATTTCGGGGTGCCGCGCCCGCTCGGCAAATAGCCAGGCGGCAATCACCACAAACGCCGGCTTCATGAATTCAGACGGCTGCATTGAAACACCGGCCAATTGCAGCCAGCGCTTAGAGCCTTTTACCTCAACGCCGATGAACAGCACCGCAATCATCATCACCAGCGTCACTGCCAGAAGCGCCAGCGCAAACCGCCGCACTTGCCGGTCATTGAGGAACGACACCCCGATCATCACAATGAATGCCGGGATCATGAAAAAGGCCTGCCGCTCGACAAAGTGATATGGCGCAAGGCCGATACGCTCTGCAACTGCCGGGCTCGCGGCAAAAGAAAGGATGATGCCAAGCCCCATCAGCGCCAAAAATCCGCCAAGGAAGTAGAGATCAATAGTCCACCACCATCTGGCAGTGCTGCTGCGGTCTGCGCGTGAAACCATCAGTGTGATCCTTCCATGGGCCTGATGCCGGGAATGGCAAGTACGGCGTCGCGAAACGCATCGCCGCGTTTCTCGAAATTCTTAAACTGGTCAAACGAAGCGCAGGCCGGCGACAACAGCACCACCGGCTCGCCCGCCCCGTCCTTTGCGGCGTCGTCAGCCGCGTGCAACACCGCGTTGGCCAGCGTGCCCGAAATCTCAAAGGCTGCGCGCGTGCCAATTGTTGCAGCAAATTCCGGCGCCGCCTCGCCAATCAGATAGGCTTTGGCCAGGCGTGGAAAATAGTCGGTGAGCGCGTCAATCCCGCCCTCTTTCGCCAGCCCGCCGGCAATCCAGTA
>JBAVTG010000065.1:0-34386 GCA_049696015.1 Rhizobiaceae bacterium
GAGCGCCGCTCCATGGCGGCAGAGCGCGATACCATCGACCGGTTGATTGCCAACCATCTCAAAGACCGTATTGGCGATACATTTGACGGCCGCATCTCCGGCGTCGTCGGCGCTGGACTTTTCGTCACCCTGCCCCAATTTGGCGCGGATGGTTTCGTGCCGGTTTCGACGCTGGATGATGACTATTACCATTTCGTCGAGGTAAGCCGTGCGCTGGTGGCAGAACGATCCGGCCATGGCTATAGATTGGGAGACCAGGTTGAAGTGAGGCTGACCGATATCCAGGTCTATGCAGGCTCCATCCGCTACGAAATGGTCACGCCGCCAAAGCCGCTCTCGGGATTGCCGCAGAGTTTTCACAAGGCCAAGCGCGGCATGCAGCGCCGATCGTTTGGGCGTGGACCGAAAGGAAAACGATGACTGTCGAGTATCTGACCGGGGCCCCGGATGAAAAGCCGCACCGCCCCTTGATGGCCGCTGTGAAACGCGGCTTTGTCGGCCGCTGCCCACATTGCGGGGAAGGCAAATTGTTCCGCGCCTTCGTCAAACCGGTCGATATGTGCGCTGCCTGCGGCGAGGACTTCTCCCACCAGCGCGCAGATGACATGCCTGCCTATCTGGTGGTGCTTATTGTTGGCCACATCACGGTTGGCGGGTTTATGGCTGGCGAGATGATGACTGACTGGCCCGGATGGCTGCATCTTTCGATCTGGGTACCGGCGACTATTATCCTGGCTCTTCTTTTGCTGCAGCCGATCAAAGGCGCGGTCATTGGACTGCAATGGGCCAACTATATGCATGGCTTTGGCGGCGAAGATGATTCGCAGGAGTTTCCCCTCGGCAAACACGTTGACCGGAATGCGGGATGAATTGCCACTCACCGGCAGCGAAAAGCGCAAGGCTGTGCACCCGCGCGACGCGGCCTCGCTGATCGTCATTGACCGGTCTGGCGACCAGCCCCGCTTCTTAATGGGCAAGCGCCACGCGGCGCATGTATTCATGCCTGAAAAATATGTGTTTCCCGGCGGCAAGACCGAGACCGGGGACCGGCGTGAGCACTCGACCCCGCTGCACCCGGGCTGCCATGTCCGGCTTGCTTCTGGTTCACGACAAGCCAGCGACAGAGCTGTGCACGCACTCGCGGTCTGCGCGGTGCGCGAATCGTGGGAGGAAGCAAGGATCGCCGTTGCCTTGGCAGGCAGTTTCCAGTCTGAGGCACCGATGCCGATGCCGTTTCTCCCGGACCTTTCGCAATTGCGCTATGTCGCGCGCGCCATTACGCCGCCCGGCTATCCGCGCCGCTACGACACGCGTTTCTTTGCAGTGTTCCGCGATGTCGTCGTTGAAGCGGCGCCTTCACAGGGCGCTGACGTGGAAATGACCGGATTTTCCTATGTCAGTGAAACAGAAACACGCGATATGGACCTGCCGTCGATAACGCGCATTATTCTGGACAGCGTTTGCAGGCGATTGGAAGCAGACCCTGAGCTCAATATGCACCAGCCGTTGCCGATTTTCCGCACGCGCGGCAGGCGGTTTTTGTGCGATTTCATATGAAGTCTTGAATTCGCTCTGGCGGGGTTGACTTTTGGCCGCCAATCCGTAGGTTCCGGCAAAATTTCCGCTGCCGGTTTTCCCGGGTATTTGCGGGTTCCCGGATAGACAGGACAAGACAATGGCCAAGGCAACGACCATCAAGATCAAATTGATCTCGACAGCAGACACAGGGTTCTTTTACGTCACGACGAAGAACAGCCGCACCTACACGGAAAAAATGACCAAGCGGAAATATGATCCAGTTGCTCGCAAGCATGTCGAGTTCAAGGAAGCCAAGATCAAGTAAGCTGCGTTTTCCGCTTTACGAAACAAGCCGCCAATGGGCGGCTTTTTTGTTGCCAAAATGGATGAAATTGTCTGTCCAACTTTTTGGTCGTGCAGGGAAAAAATGGGGCCGGTCGGCGGAAATACTCGATACGAGACCATCCTAGACGGATTTTCGCGCCGACCGGCGATCCCCACGACCCAGGAGATGCGGCGGACCTGAGCACCATGGGGGCTGCACTTCTCGGCAATACACTACGCGCCGTTGCACAGACCACACACTGTGAACAGGTTTTTTAGAAAATCAACAGGCAAATTGAGTTATGAACTGAAATCGGCTTGACTTTCCGACATGCCTTCAGACGGCAAAGAATCGAATTACCGGCTTGAGCCAATTGCGTTTTGATAGAATTAAATCGATTGCTTCATCTGTTTGTCCTGCCGCGTTTTCCTCAAACGCTTGATGTTCCATCAAGCTTGGAAACACTCTAGGCGGCAAGCTGAACGACGCGGTTTCGGCCGCCATCTTTTGCCTCGTACAACGCACGGTCGGCGCGCTTCATCAATTCGGCGACAGAATCATGGCCGGGCGCGAGGCTTGAGAGGCCAACCGATGTGGTGACCAGAACCTGGCGGCCACCGGACAGAATGAATGGCGCCCCCTCCATGGCTGCACGGACACGCTCGGCCACGCGTCCGGCAACTTCTGCATCGGTATCTGGCATGGCCACGACAAATTCCTCGCCGCCATAGCGGCATACCAGATCCGCGCCACGCACCTGCCGACGCAGGCGCAACGCAAACTCGCGCAAGACCTCATCGCCGCCATCATGGCCGAGCTTGTCGTTGATAGCCTTAAACTTGTCGATGTCAGTGATGAGGAATGACAAAGGCCGCTTGCGCTGGCTGGCCCGCTCAAACAGCGTTGCCATGTGGGTATCGAGATAGCGCCGGTTGTGCAGCCCGGTCAGCCCATCTGTGACTGCCATTTCGATCGATTGCGCAACGCTTTGCCGCAAAGCCTCATTGTATCGCTTGCGGCGGATCTGGGTGCGCAGCCGGGCGGTCAATTCCTGCGGATCGACCGGGCGCACCATGTAATCATTGACGCCCAGATCCAGCGCCCGCATCACGCGTTCGTCTTCGCCCGGCTCGGCGATCAGCAGGATCGGCAGAAACCGGGTACGGTCGAGCGAGCGCAATTGCGAGCAAATCCGCAGCGGATCAAACTTGGCAAAACCGGTTGTGACCAAAACGCAGTCGTAATTCTTCTCGACGGCCTGAAAGAAACCGGCCTGAGGGTCCGCTGTCGCGTCCAGAAGAAACTCGCCGGAAAGCATCCGCCCGAAGCGGTCTGCCGAATTTTCGCGCTCGTCAATCAGAAGCAGCCGCGGCTTTGTGCCTGCTGTCAGCGCCTGGCCTTTGAGCAATTCATCGATGCCGATGGAGCGGGTCGTCGCTGCACGCAGGCGCAGTTCGTCTGTCAGCGTTTTCAGCCGGACAAGGCTTTTGACGCGCGACATCAGCTGCAATTCATTGACCGGCTTGGTCAAAAAATCATCGGCGCCGGCGGTCAAGCCGCGGACCCGGTCGGCCGGTTGGTCGAGCGCGGTGACCATGACGACAGGTATGTGCTGCGTTGCCGGATCGGCTTTGAGGCGCATGCACACTTCAAAACCGTCCATGCCGGGCATCATGATATCAAGCAGCACAAGATCAACGCCGCCATTGGCGCAGGCCATCAGCGCCTGCGGCCCGTCGGATGCGGTCAGCACTTCGTAATATTCGGCAGACAAGCGGGCCTGCAACAGCCGCACATTGGCCGGGATATCATCAACGACGAGAATTTTTGCGGTCAAGGTCCTGGATTCCTTTCCGCTTCAAGCGTCGCCGAGATAGGATTTGATCGTCTCGACGAACTTGGCCACCGAGATCGGCTTGGAGATATAAGCTTCGCAGCCCCCCTGGCGGATGCGCTCTTCATCGCCCTTCATCGCAAAGGCCGTCACGGCGATCACAGGAATGCGATGGAGCTTGTCATCTTCCTTGAGCCATTTGGTTACTTCCAAGCCGGAGACTTCGGGAAGCTGAATGTCCATCAGGATCAGATCCGGCTTGTGCTTGCGGGCAAGCTCAAGGGCATCAAGGCCGTTTCGGGTGCGAATCGTCTCGTAACCTGATGCTTCGATCAGGTCCTTGAAGAGCTTCATGTTGAGCTCATTATCTTCAACGATCATGACGCGTTTGGCCATGGGAACCTTTCGGGCGCGGGATGATTGACCACCCTTCTGCGCTTGTCCCTTACAGGGATTTGATTGACGAAACGCAAAGAACGCGGGAAATCACGTCACACAATTGGTGAAAGACCCAGAATGAGCCGTATCGGTACGCCTTCACACGATCCCGAACAGATTGCCATTGCGGCCCTTGGCTGGATTGCAGGCGACCAGCAAATGCTCAAGCGCTTCCTCGATCTGACCGGCATTGAAGCCTCTGACATTCGTCATGCGGCAAGCGAACCGGCGTTTTTGGCAGGTGTGCTGCAGTTTATACTCGCCCACGAGCCGACACTCACTGCATTTGCGTTAGAAATGGACTTTCACCCCTCCAATGTGGCAAGCGCTCTCAAATCTCTGCCCGGCGGCAGCGGCCAGTTCGACCAAGGCTCAATTTGATTGATTCAGCGCCACGTTCCTATAATGTTCTGCCAAGGGCCTCAGTTGTCAACATGGAATCGGTTTGTGGCGCATCTCCCTCCGGTTTTTGCCGCGATTGCCTGAAAGAGGCTTCGGGCAACGAGCGCCGTTGCCTTGAATGCGGCTCGCCCCGCTTGCTGCGCCATGACGAGCTGGCCACATTGTCGATTGCCCACATCGATTGCGACGCGTTTTACGCCTCAGTGGAAAAACGCGACAATCCGGACATACGCGACAAGCCGGTGATCATCGGCGGCGGCAAGCGGGGTGTGGTGTCCACCGCATGCTATCTGGCGCGCATTCACGGGGTGCGCTCGGCGATGCCGATGTTCATGGCGTTGCAAGCCTGCCCGCAGGCGATCGTGATCAAACCGGATATGGAGAAATATGCGCGGGTCGGGCGCGAGGTGCGGCAATTGATGCTGGAACTGACGCCACTGGTTGAGCCTCTGTCGATTGACGAGGCATTTCTTGACTTGTCGGGAACGGAACGCCTGCACCATGCCGCGCCGGCGTATTCGCTTGCGCGCTTTGCCAAACGAGTCGAAACCGAGATTGGCATCACGGTTTCGGCAGGGCTTTCCTACTGCAAGTTCCTTGCCAAGATTGCGTCCGACATGGAAAAACCACGCGGCTTTTCAGTCATTGGGCAAAAGGAAGCTGTCGGCTATCTGGCCGCCCTGCCCGTGTCGAAAATCTGGGGTGTGGGCAAGGCGTTTGAAGAAACACTGTCCAAAGACGGAATCACCATGATCGGCCAGCTTCAGACGATGGATGAAGCAAATCTGATGCGGCGCTATGGAACAATGGGACAGCGGCTGGCGCGCCTGGCGCGCGGCGTTGACACACGCAAGGTTGATCCAACGTCCGAGATGAAAAGCGTCTCGGCGGAAACGACGTTCTACGAAGATCTTGGCGCACTCAGCGATTTGCGACCGATCTTGCGGTCGCTGTCGGAGAAAGTTGCCCGCCGGATGAAGAAATATGGTGTCGCGGGCATGACGGTTGCACTCAAATTGAAGACCTCCGACTTCAAAACCCGCAGCCGCAACAAGACGTTGGCAGACCCGACACAATTGGCAGACCGCATTTTCCGCACCGGCCTTGCCATGCTCGAGCGCGAAACCGACGGGACGAAATTCCGGCTGATCGGCATTGGCGTTTCGGAACTGTGCGAACCTGACCAGGCCGACCCGGTCGATCTGGTCGATCCGCAAGCCGCCAAACGCGCCAAAGCAGAAGGCGCGATGGATGTGCTACGGGACAAGTTCGGGAAGTCCGCACTGCAGACTGGCGAGACTTTCGGGCGCAGGAATCGGGACTAGTTGGCAAACAGGAGCAGGCGATGAATGATCACATGCTGGATCTGGCCGAACGGCTGTTGAAAATGACGCCCGATACGCTCTCAGCGCGCGAGCGCAAGGTGCTGGATCATTTGGCATCCCGCGCCAGGATCAGCGAAGACATCAACAAGACCTACCATGAGCAAATGAGTTTCGGCGACCGGCTGGCCGACAATGTGGCGGCATTTGGCGGTTCATGGACATTCATCATCATTTTCTTCGCGGTGCTTTTGGCATGGGTTGCTTCAAATGTCTTCTTGATGCGGATTGGCCAGGCCTTTGACCCCTACCCGTTCATTTTTCTCAATCTGGTGCTGTCGATGATTGCAGCCGTACAAGCGCCGATCATCATGATGTCGCAAAACCGGCAGGCGGCAAAAGACCGGCTGGTCGCGGGACATGACTATGAAATCAACCTAAAGGCGGAGCTTGAAATCCTGGCGCTGCATGAAAAACTGGATGACGTGCGTCAGGAGAAACTGGTGTTGCTGATGAAACAACAGGAGGAGCAGATGAAAATCCTTGCGCAAATTCTCAAAAGCACCGGGAAATCCAACGGTTGATCCCGGCGATGGACTTGCCGGAACATGTTTGAATTCGATAGCCATCTGTGGGAATGGGGCGGCAAAGGCGGCTGGCACTTCGTGACAGTGCCGGAAGATATTTCCGGCATCATCCGCATGAGCACGCCGCAGAAGACCGGATTTGGCTCAGTGCGCGTATCGGCGGCAATTGGCGGCCACAAGTGGAAGACGTCGCTGTTTCCGGATGCAAAATCAGGATGTTATTTTCTGCCCGTTAAGGCTGAAATCAGGCGGCGCTGTGAAATCTTTGCGGGTGCTCGCATCACTGTTTTTATCGAGACTGGGATTTAATCAGAATCTTGAAATTCCTCGCCGAACCGGCATAAAAGCATCCATGCAAAAGCACCGCGGACTTCCTGAATTCATGTACGGCTCTAACATTCGCATCGCGATCCGGCGGGATCAGAAGGATGTGACGCCTTTGCGCCGGCGTGAGCGCGATTATTTGCGCCCGTCTGAACAATCGCAGGCGGATGAATTCACCATCGGCTCGCTCTACAAGCTCTATGGCGAAGAACCGTTTGTGCGCGGCAATATCGACGCAGGGCGGATCAACTGGCTGCTTGGCCGCGAGATCATTGCAGCGGACAACAAATTCAGCCCGACAGACTACGACACGCTTCTTAAAATCAATGTGGCGCTGGCGCGAAAGAACTTTCCGGGCGCTTTCACCTAACTTCTTGCCCAATTATGCAGGCTCATCCGGTTGCCATAACTCAACCGGGTTGCCTTCCGGATCATGAATGCGCGCAAAGCGCCCGACGCCCGGCATATCCCAGTCGGGATTTGTGGTCACAGTGATCCCCGCCGCGCGCAGCGTCGCGCACAGACCGTCAAGGTCGTCGACGCGTAAATTGAGCATCCACTTGCGATCTGCGGCGAAGTAATCCGTGTCCGCAGCGAATGGTGCGAAGACGCTGGGGCCGGCCTGCGTGTTCCAAACGCCGTAGGGCGCGGACCCGACACCAAGATGTTCGACATACCAGGCGCGCATTGCATCCGGGTCTTTCGCGCGAAAAAAGAACCCGCCAATTCCCGTCACAGCCAATTTCGCCTCCTCGTCACACCACAATCGATGCTCGCTGGACCAATACCACGTGACGGGCCGCAGCGCACGTTTGGATCAAGCCGATGGGTGCATCATAGCCAAGGGCCGACGAATCGAGGTCAAACGCAGTCGCGTTTGATTTTGTCCTGGTAGCGGCGCTCGAACACAAGCGCAGCGCCCTCGTATGCCTTGACGCTGCCGGTCATGTGAAAGTGGTTGTGATCGGACCAAAACTCCGACGTTGTTTCTGTGCGGGTACTCCACGAGGCGCGTTTCGAGGTCTGTTCCCAACGGATTTCAGCGCGAGCAGACAGCGGATCATCAGGTTGGATGGACCAGATTTCTTCGGTGTGCGACCCGGTTTCCAGCCCGTGATCCAAAGCGCGGTCACAGCCAAAATCGTTGAAGACCTTCAGCACAACCGCGCCATCCGGCATGCGCTCGGTTTTCCGCGTGGACCGGGCTCTGCGGATGTTTTCCACGCGCCAGGCTGGCGCGGCTTCGGGCCCGGCAAATGTCCATTCAGAGCCATTTGCAGTCGGCCTTATTGGCAAATCGAAAGACGCGGCGCTCAGCGTCACTTTCGCCTTTCGCGGTGATGGCCACACGGACGGCCAGCTTGCGGTCGAGATCGCGACCCGCAGTCGGTGGCCGGCGGGAATGCGGTAGGCGATCTGGTCCAGCGCAAGTGAGGCGCCATATAGCTTTCCGGCTTGGAGCGGCTCAGGATGTTCATGCGAAGCGTGGTGAGTCAGATTAAGATAGCCGTAGGTGATCAACGCCGAGCGGCCATCGGGAAACAGGTCGCAAAGGCGCACGCAAACCAGCGCATCCGGCTGATCCGACGAAAAGCGCAGCGAAACCTTTGGCGCGCCGACGATATCCTTGCCTTCAGTGAGCGGCGCGCCATCAAAAACCAACGAACGCCGGTCATCTTCGCTTTGCTCATCCGGCAGTTCCGGGCCGTAGGTGAACGGAAAATATTCGCCCGCCGCAAGCCCGCAATCCTGCGGCGACGATATGGACTTGGAAAGGATACCAGCCGTTGGCGACAGACCCGTGTCCGTCATGTGCAGTGTCTCGGTGTTGATGGCAGCTGACGGCCAATGCTTTTCAACAATCCACCTGCCCGGCCGCTCCGGCAGCCATGGCGCAGGCGCAATGCTGTCCATCAGCCAAGCCCGGTAGGCTGGATCATGTTCAACGCCGGTGTCGATGCCTTTCAGCCAACGGTCCCACCAGCGCAACGCTTCCTGAAGAAAGCCAATACGCGGCTCGGGCGCGGCAAAGTGAGGGTATTTGTGGATCCATGGGCCGACGATTGCTTTGACCGGAGATTGAATATTTTCAACCAGATGCGCTGGTGTGTTGCGGTAACCGTCATGCCAGCCGCCAAGCGAGAGGACGGCGGCTTTGATGGCCGCATAGTCTTCGCACACTGAGCCGTGCTTCCAGTATGCATCGCGATGCTGGTGGCGCAGCCATATCGAAATCAGCATCGGCAGGTTTTCAAGCCGTTTCATCCACATTTCGCGCCACCTGTCGCCCACCAGCGCGGGATCGGGCGGGCGCGAGGAATAGGACAGCATGTTGGCCGACCAGCCGAAATTCTCGCCAAGCAGGCAGCCGCCCTTGTAGTGGATATCGTCGGCATAGCGATCAACGGTCGAGCACAGGGCGATGACGGCCTTTAGCGACGGCGGATTGAGCGCGGCGACCTGCAGCGCGTTGAACCCGCCCCAGGAGATGCCCATCATGCCGGTGTTGCCGTTGCACCAGTCTTGCGCCGCCGCCCAGGCATGGACGGCGCAGGCGTCGTCGAGTTCGGTTTGCGTGTACTCGTCGACCATCAACCCATCTGAATCGCCATTGCCGCGCATGTCGACCCGGATGCAGGCATAGCCGTGCCCGGCGAAATAGGGATGGGTCAGGCTGTCGCGCGCGATTGTTCCGTCCCGCTTTCGGTAAGGCAAATGCTCGATAATAGCCGGAACCGGATCACTGGCGGCATCCACCGGCATCCAGATGCGGGCCGAAAGCCGCGTTCCGTCCGGCATGATGATGCCGACATCGGGCAGTTCGACGGTTTTTCGTGGAAACTCGGTGACAGTTTTCATCGTGGCAACGAAGCCCTTTTCATCAAATTCACTTTCTCAGTCGCTTGATCGCTGATTTCGTCATGGCTGTTACCGCTTGCGTGACCTTACACGTTGGATCAAACCGTGCTATCGGGCGCGCCAGTCCAATCCGGAAATTTTTGATGTCTGCACCGCGCGTTTCGTTTGTCTCTCTTGGTTGCCCCAAGGCCCTGGTTGATTCCGAGCGGATCATTACCAGGCTGCGGGCCGAGGGGTATGAGATCACCAAGAAACATGATGGCGCCGACATGGTCATCGTCAACACCTGCGGCTTTCTGGATTCAGCGCGTGATGAATCGCTGAATGCCATCGGTGCGGCCTTGAACGAAAATGGCAAAGTCATCGTCACCGGCTGCCTTGGCGCGGAGCCGGACGTGATCCGTCAGAGGCACCCAAACGTTTTGGCCATCACTGGGCCACAGGCGTATGAGAGCGTGATGAACGCTGTGCATGAGGCGGCGCCACCCGCGCATGATCCGTTCATGGATCTTGTTCCCGAACAGGGCATCAAACTCACACCGCGCCACTACGCATATCTGAAAATCTCCGAGGGCTGCTCCAACCGCTGCACTTTCTGCATCATTCCGGCGCTGCGCGGCGATTTGGTGTCACGCCCAGCCGGTGATGTGCTGCGCGAAGCAGAGAAGCTGGTGAAGGCGGGCGTCAAGGAAATCCTCGTGATTTCGCAGGATACTTCCGCCTATGGGCAGGACATCCGCTACGCGGAAAGCCAGTGGGGCGACAAGACCGTGCGCGCGAAGTTTGTCGATTTGTCACGCGAGCTTGGCTCGCTCGGTGTGTGGGTGCGCATGCACTATGTCTACCCCTACCCGCATGTTGATGATGTCATTCCGTTGATGGCGGACGGCAAAATCCTGCCCTATCTCGACATTCCGTTTCAACACGCCAGCCCGAACGTCTTAAAAGCGATGAAGCGCCCTGCCCATGCCGACAAGGTTGTTGAACGCATCAAACGGTGGCGCGAAGTCTGCCCGGATCTGGCGCTGCGCTCGACGTTTATTGCCGGGTTTCCGGGCGAGACCGAAGACGATTTCAACATGTTGCTGGATTTCCTCGACGAGGCGAAGATCGAGCGCGCAGGCTGCTTCAAGTATGAGGCAGTCAAAGGCGCGAAGTCCAATGACATTGGCCTGCCGTTTGTTGATGAAGACGTCAAGGAATCCCGCTTCAGGCGTTTCATGGAACGCCAGCAGAAGATTTCAGCCGACATTCTCAAGCGCAAGGTTGGCAAGCGGTTGCCGGTTATCATCGACCAGTCAAACGGCAGTGCTGCCGTTGGCCGCAGCAAATATGATGCGCCGGAGATTGACGGTACGGTGAAGATCACTTCGCGCCGCCCGGTGCGAGTCGGCGATATAGTCACCGTCAAGATCGAAGCCAGCGATGCCTATGATTTGCATGGATCGGTGGTCTGATATTTGACTATTTGCCGTCCAAGGGCGGCAATTCAGCGCCCCAGCTGTTGAGGATGAGCGCCCGCGCCTTGTGCGCCAGATCAAGCGAAGCTGTATTCAGCGATGTCATCGGCAAGACCGGACTTGCTACAGGCAGTTTGGGCACAAGCGCGCCGGCGCGAACCATCGCCTTCTCAACCTCCTTGTCCTCGACGATTGCCAACGAGCCCCAATAGAGCTTCCAGAATGTCTTGCGCGACTCTTCCCATTTGGCAGGATCGGTCTCGACGGCAAGCGAAGCCAGCGAATCCGTCGCCTTCAGCGTGAACTCAAGTTGCGTCTTGAGAAATGGTTCGAGGTTTTTCTGCCGGGTCGTGGCATTGTATTGCCAGGCGCTGACTGTCAGCGAGACCAGCGTCAGCATCCACGGCACAATCGTCGCGTAATTCATATTCCGCTCCAAATCTTTGAAGCGCCCCGAGTAAAGCTATATGCGCGGCTGCTGTTGCGCAACTTTGACTTGCTGTGCGCTGGGAACAAAAGAACTCGTTCAGAGATTCATCAGCTTTTGCGACTATTTTTCAAGTTCGAAACCGGGAAAACTGCCTTGGAAAATATTGCCAGCACACCTGTTCGCGAGACACGCATTGTCTATCTGGATGTGCTGCGGCTGTTTGCAGCGCTGGTCGTGGTGGCGTTTCATTGGCTGTTTCGCGGTCATGCAGCGGGTGAACAGGCTGCTGGCTTTGGCAGCGCTGCAAGTCTGGCGATGTATGGGTATATCGGCGTCGACTGGTTTTTCATTATCTCCGGCTTTGTGATTGCCTGGACGGCGCAGGGGCGCGATGCCCTTACATTTGCCGTTTCGCGCTTTGCCAGGATTTACCCCGGCTATATCGCCTGCATGACCCTGACTTTCATTTTGACTGTTGCCTATGGTTGGCAACACGCTTCGCCCGGCTTGGCGGACTGGATCGCAAATCTCACCCTGTTTGCGCCACTGGTCGGCCGACCATTCATGGATGGCGCCTATTGGTCGATCATGGTGGAAATCATCTTCTATGGCTGGATCTTCCTGCTGCTGGCCACCGGTCTTTGGAGCAAGCGCGTCGCCATCGTCGCCGGGTGGCTCGCCGTTTCGGTTCTCAACATGGTTTTCCTGAAATCAGAAGCGCTGCGCATGGTGCTTATCACGGAATATGCGCCGCATTTTGCCATTGGGATCATGATGTTCGACATGCGCGAGCGCGGACCGCGCATTGTGACGGCTTGCATCATGGCAACGGCATTTGTCGCCGCGTGCCTGTCGCGCACGCTGCAAGTGCCCGGTTTTGTCGAGGATTATGGCGTGACGCCGGATTTGACGGTTTTGTTCAGCCTGATTGCCATCGGTGTACTTCTGGTGGCACTGGCGATACAGCCATGGGATGTTTCGCCCAGAACAGTCCGAATTGCAGCGGCAGCCGGGGCGGTCAGCTATCCGCTGTACCTCTTCCATCAACACGCCGGCTACATGTTGATTGACCGCCTGTCGCCTGTGCTTGGCAATTGGGGTGCGGCATTTGCGGCGTTGATCGCCGTTCTCGGTGTGGCCTTTGCGACGGCTGAATTGATTGAGCGGCCGATGCGGCCGATCGTCATCAACACACTGTTGCGGCTGCTGAAAGCCGTCCCGCTTGTCGAAGCCTTCATGCGTGCGCCTCAGCACAAATAGAAAGGGCGGCCCGGGAGCCGCCCTGACTTTAGCGCAGCGCTGCCTTATTGCGGCAGCTTGTCGTCAACGCCCTTCACATAGAAGTTGAGGCCAAGCAGCGTGCCGTCATCGGCGCTTTCGCCAGCCTTGAGCCATTCGGTGCCATCCTGCTTGGTGATCGGGCCGGTGAACGGCTTCAATTCCCCGGAGATGATCTTGGCCTGCGTCGCCTCAGCCATCGCCTTCACGTCGTCGGGCATGTTGGTGTAGGGCGCCATGGCAAGGTTGCCTTCCTTGAGGCCGTGCCAAGTGGATTCGCCGCCTTTCCAAGTACCGTCGATCACCATCTTGATGCGCTCGACATAGTATGGACCCCAAGTGTCGACGATCGCGGTAAGCTGTGAATTCGGGCCGGCGGTGATCTGGTCGAATGCCTGGCCGAACGCCTTGATCTTGCGCTCTTCGGCAACCTGCATCGGGCCGGTTGAGTCCGTGTGCTGGGTAATGATGTCGACGCCCTGATCAATCAGCGCCTTGGCGGCATCGGCTTCCTTGCCTGCATCAAACCAGGTATTGACCCAAATGACCTTCATTTTGAAATCCGGATTGACGGACTGCGCGCCGAGCAAGAACGCGTTGATGCCCTGCACGACTTCCGGGATCGGTAACGAGGCGATGTAGCCGGCGGTGCCGGTCTTCGAGATTTTGCCGGCAATCTGGCCGATGATGTAGCGGCCTTCATAGAAACGCGAATTGTAAGTGGTCACGTTTGGCGCGGTCTTGAAACCGGTTGCATGCTCGAACTTCACATCCGGAAACTTGGCGGCGACAGCAAGCGTCTGGTCCATGAAGCCGAACGATGTTGTGAAGATGATCTTGCAGCCGGAGCGGGCGAAACGCTCGATGGCGCGCTCGGCATCCGGGCCTTCCGGCACGTTTTCGGCAAAGATGGTCTCAACCTTGTCACCCAGCTCCTTGTCGACCTGCTGGCGACCGATGTCGTGGGCCTGCGTCCAGCCGCCGTCGGTCTTGGAGCCGACATAAAGGAAGCACGCTTTCGTCTTGTCCTGCGCGAAAGCAGCCGTGCCCAACGAGGCAAGGAAAGTCGCTGTCGCCAGTCCTGTGAGAATCTTTTTCATTTTTGGTCCTTTCAGTTTGAACATTTTCAGGGGCTTGCCCGTCTTGTACCTACCGGTCAGCCACAAACGGCCGCCCCAACGAGGCCGGTGTGTTCATCATCGTCAGTCGGCGATTGCCCGATATTAGAACCAGAACGATGATGGTTGCCAGATAGGGAAGCGAAGAAAGCAGTTGGCTTGGTATGCCAAGTCCGAGCGCCTGGGCATGCAGCTGCCCGATGGTCACCGCGCCAAAAAGATAGGCCCCTCCAACCACGCGCCAAGGCCGCCATGAAGCGAAGACGACCAGCGCCAGTGCGATCCAGCCGCGGCCAGCTGTCATGTTTTCCACCCATTGCGGCGTATAGACCAGCGACAAATGCGCCCCGGCAAGCCCAGCACATGCGCCGCCGAACATCACCGCCATATAGCGGACTTTCACAACCGGTATGCCGAGAGCGTGGGCGGATGTGTGATTGTCGCCGACCGAACGCAGCGTCAACCCCGCCCGCGTCTTGAACAGGAACCACGAGACGGCCGCGACCAGAATGAGCGAGAGATAGAAGATCGGATCCTGTCCGAACAGCAGCCGTCCAACCAGCGGAAGATCAGTGAGCACTGGAATGTTGATGTTGCCCAGCCGCACGCCGGCCTGGCCGACGAACAGTTCGCCGATAAGGCCCGACAGTCCGAGACCCGCCAATGTCAACGCCAGACCCGTTGCGACTTGATTGGTTACCAGCGTCAGCGTCAAAAATGCGAACGGCAGTGAAAACAGTGCCCCGCCGACAATTGCCGCAATAACGCCAAGCCAGGGCGATCCGGTGGATAGCGAGACTGCAAATCCCACCACCGCGCCCATCACCATCATGCCCTCAACGCCAAGATTGAGCACACCGGAACGCTCGACGACCAGTTCGCCGATCGCCGCGATCAACAGCGGTGTCGCCGCCGTGAAAATCGTAAGGAGGATAGATTGGATCATATCCATGGTCTTACACCCCCTTCGCCTGCTGTCTGCCGAACACAATCCGGTAATGGATCAGCGTGTCGCAGGCGAGGACGAAGAACAGCAGCATGCCCTGAAAGACACGCGCCAGCTTGTCGGACAGGCCGAGCGAAATCTGCGCCGCCTCGCCGCCAAGATAAGTCAGCGCCAGCACCAGTCCGGCAGCGATAATGCCCAGCGGATTGAGCCGCCCAAGAAAGGCAACGATGATGGCGGTAAACCCGTAACCCGGTGAAATCGAAGGGCGCAATTGCCCGATGGCGCCGGACACTTCCATAATGCCCGCAAGGCCAGCCAAAGCGCCGGAGACCATGAAGGCGAAGAACACCATCTTCGACGCATCAATGCCGGCAAAGCGGGCGGCGCGCGGTGATGCGCCCTGCACCTTGATGTCAAAGCCGCGCTTGGTGCGGGTGAGCATATACCAGACGGCAATTGCCGCCAGGATTGCAAAGACAATGCCCCAATTTGCCCGACCAGAGGATGGAAACAGCTCTGGCAGTACCGCAGATGGATTGAACCGGCGGGTTTCCGGAAAATTGTTGCCTTCCGGATTGCGCCACGGTCCACGCACCATCCAGTCGAGGAACAGCTGCATGACATAGACCAGCATGAGGCTGGTGAGGATTTCATTGGTGTTAAAGCGGACTTTGAGCAAGGCCGGGATTGCCCCGAACAACGCCCCTCCAATAAGGCCAAGCACAAGCATGAGCGGCAACGTCAGCACCGATTGCCACTCGGGAAACAGGATCGGCGGGATGGAGCCCATCAAAGCCCCGGCAATGAATTGCCCCTCCGCGCCAATGTTCCAGTTGTTTGACCGATACGCAACCGAAAGACCGACAGCGATCAGGATCAGCGGTGCGGCTTTGATGGCCAGTTCATGCAGCGACCAGAGCTCGGACAAGGGCTCGACAAAATAGGTGTAAAGCGCCTTGAGCGGGTTCTGACCCGAAAGCGCAAAGACGATGGCGCCGGCAACCAATGTCAAGCCAAAGGCAATGACCGGCGACAGCTCTGAGAACAGATTGGAATGCTGCGGGCGCTTGACGAGCGTGATCATGATCAGACAGCCCCGCCCATCAACATGCCGACATGTTCCAGCGTTGCATTCTGGATCGGCATTGGCAGCGACAGTTTGCCGTGATGCATAACAGCCAGCCGGTCGGAAATTTCAAACAGTTCGTCCAGATCCTGGCTGATCACCAGCACCGCGGCGCCACCGCGCGCCAGATCAACAATCGACTGGCGGATACGCGCGCAGGCTCCTGCATCGACACCCCATGTCGGCTGGTTGATCACCAATACCGACGGGTTGCGGTCCAGCTCGCGCCCGATCAGGAATTTTTGCAGATTGCCGCCGGATAGCGCGCCAGCATCCGGGTCTTCGGCGCTTTTGCGCACATCCATGACCTCGACAATGCGCTTGGCAGCGGCGGTGATCGAGGCACGGTTGAGAACCTTGAACGGGCCCTTGATAAAAGCTTTTGCGTCAGACACGGCGCGCGACAGGAGCAGATTGTCCGAAAGGCTCATCGTTGGCACGGCGCCATGCCCCAGTCGCTCTTCCGGCACAAAGCCCGCGCCGATCAACCGTCGTTCCGAGACTCCCTTTTGACCCGCGGCAATGCCTCGGATGGAAATGGTCTCGGGCTTGTCCTGCAACCGCTCGCCGGATACAGCTTCGAAAAACTCCCACTGCCCGTTGCCTGCAACACCGGCAATGCCGACCACTTCACCGGGCAGCACATCGAGCATGATGTTATCAAGAGCAATTGAAAATGGTCCGGCAGGCGTTTGCGAAAGTCCGTTGATCGAAAGCAGCGGCTTTTTGTCTCCGGTCGCTGACGCAACAGGGCGCGACACGGCGGCAATGTCGTTACCGACCATCATCCGAGCCAGAGATGCTGGTGTTTCTGCGCGCGGGTCACATGCGCCGACGACTTTTCCGTGGCGCAGCACAGTCGCCCGGTCACACAGGCGCCGCACCTCATCGAGCCGGTGGCTGATGTAAAGGATCGACTTGCCTTCATCGCGCAGCCGCTCAAGTGTGACAAAGAGCTTGTCCGCTTCCTGCGGGGTCAGCACTGACGTGGGCTCGTCAAGAATGATCAGCTCAGGTTCTTGCAACAGGCAGCGCACAATCTCGATGCGTTGCCGCTCGCCAACAGACAAATCTCCGACCAGCGAATTGGGGTCAAGCGGCAGGCCATAGGCGGCGCTGACCGAGCGGGCTTTTTCCGCAATCGCCTCGACGCTTTCGCCAGTACTCAATGCCAATGCGATATTCTCGGCAGCCGACAAGGCGTCAAACAGCGAAAAATGCTGAAAAACCATGCCGATGCCGAGGCTTCTTGCAAAGTTCGGATTGTGTATGAAAACCGGATTGCGTTTCCATGAAATTGTTCCGGCGTTCGGCTGGAGCGTGCCGTACAGCATTTTGACGAGCGTCGACTTGCCCGCGCCGTTTTCGCCAAGAAGTGCGTGGATTTCGCCTTTGCCTATGGCAAGCGTCACCCCGTCGCAAGCGCGCAACGAGCCAAATATTTTGGTCACGCCTTCCACTTGAAGAAGCGCGCGATCCTGTGATGCCACCTGTTCCCCGGCCATCGGACCTTTTGTCGGTTGTTATGGACCGTTGCAAAGCCTAGCCGAAATGATTCGCGTTTGAAAAGCGGATTCAGCGCACTTGGGACTTAATCCACGCCAGTTTCATGGGCTGCTTACGGAATGAGCACGCTTGCCCCGGTCGTCTGGCGGCTTTCAAGGCTGCGATGGGCATCTGCCGCATCTTTGAGCGGGAACGACTGATTGACCGCGATGTTCACTTTGCCTGATCCAACCGCATCGAACAGGCGGCCAGCAGACAGGTCCAGATCCGTCCGGCTTGCTGTATAGGCAAAAAGGCTCGGACGTGTGGCAAACAGCGAGCCGCGCGCTGCCAGATGGGCCAGCGTGAACCCTTCGATAGGTCCGGACGACTGTCCGAAGGACACAAACATGCCGCGTGGTTTGAGACAGTCGAGCGAGGCAAGCCAGGTATCTCTGCCGACGGAATCATAGACCACATCGACGCCCTTGCCGCCGGTTAATTCCTTGACGCGCTCGACAATCGGCTCATCACGGTAGTTGATGACATGATGGTAGCCGTTGGTCAGCGCCAGCGCGGCCTTTTCGGCGCTTCCAGCCGTGCCGATCACCGTTGCGCCGAGCGCGTTGGCCCATTGTCCGGCGATCAGGCCAACGCCGCCCGCCGCCGCATGGATGAGAATTGTCTGGCCTTTTTGCACAGGGAAAGTGCGAAACAGCAGATATTCAGCGGTCATTCCCTTGAGCATCATTGCCGCTGCAGTCTGGTCATCAATGCCGTCTGGAATGCGTACAACCCGGTCGGCGGCGATGTTGCGCGCTTCACAATAAGCGCCGATGGCGGCGGCATAGGCAACGCGGTCGCCGATTTTGAGCGATGTCACACCGTCGCCAACAGCCACGACTATGCCCGCACCCTCGTTGCCGGGGATGAGCGGAAGCCCAGCTGGCGCCGGATAAAGCCCGGTTCGGAAATAGACGTCGATGAAGTTCAGCCCAATTGCCGTGTGGCGGACTTGCACTTCGCCGGCATTGGGCCTGGAAATGTCGATATCTTCAAGAGACAGAACTTCCGGACCGCCGTGTGTGTGTACGAGAATTGCTTTCATGGCAGTTTCACCTTGTGAGAACCGTTACCAAGATCAGGAAATATCTGCATCACCGCACCAATGACAAACAGGTACATACCAGTCGCCGCGGTGCCGATTTTCACCCAATCGGGCGCATCCATATTGTACAAGAGTCCGGCCCCGCCGAACCCGCACCATACCAAAAAGACTGGCAGGTTGATCGTGCGCATTCGTATGACGCGCACCGGATGGAGAAAATTGATCGGCACAAAGCTGAGGATCGCAGTACCCACAACGACTGCGAATGCAGCCATTTCGCCGGGCTCGACGATGAACAGCGTGAACACGATCATATTCCAGACGACGGGAAATCCCTTGAAGAAGTTCTCTTTTGTCTTCATGCCAGTGTCGGCATAATAAATCGCGCTGGAAACGACGATGATTGCCGCTGACACGAACGACAGGTTTTCGCCCATGAAACCGCGCTGATACAGCGCAAACGCTGGAATCAGCACATAGGTGATGTAGTCGATGATGTTGTCGAGCGTGTCGCCGCTCCAGTTTGGCAGCACTTCCTTGACCTGCAGCTTGCGGGCAATCGGCCCGTCAATCCCGTCAACAAAAAGCGCAAGTCCCAGCCACAAAAACATTGAGGTCCACCGCTGCTCGCTTGCGGCAACGACTGATAGAAACGCCAGAAATGAACCGGACGCGGTCAGAAGATGCACCGAAAATGCCTTAGCCTGCGGCCATGTGACCTTCTTCTTTCGCTTGCCTGCCAATGATCCGCCTCCAGTGCCTGCAACTCGCTCTATGCCATGAACAATCGGGAGCGGAAAGCACAACCGGCCCTACGCTGCCAAGTTTGTTATCCGCTTATGGGGCGCGTCCTTTCGCCGGTTGCATTCGGGCCCGCCATTTTCCAATGTGGTAAGGAAGCGAGGAACAGATGAGCGCAGTTCAATCCGCCGATATCATCATAGCCGGAAATGGCCCAGCAGGCATGGCAGCAGCGATTGCGCTGGCCAAGGCCGGATTTGACGTGGCGATCGCCGCGCCGGCGCAAACGCGTGTCGATCAGCGCACGACAGCGCTGATGATGCCCTCGATCCGTTTTCTCGACAGTCTTGGCGTCTTTGAGGAACTGACGCCCGCTGCAGCGCCCTTGCGCGCCATGCGCATTGTTGACGGCACATCTAGGCTGGTGCGCTCGCGCCCCGTCACGTTTCGCGCGTCTGAGATCAGCGAAGACGCGTTTGGCTACAATATGCCAAACATGGCGCTGACGGCGGCGCTGGACAGCGCATTGGGCAAAGAAGCCCGCGTTCGTCGTTTCGATCAGGCTGTCGCCGCCTGGGACAGCCAAGAAGCGGGTATCACCGCAGTTCTCGCTGATGGAAACCGCATTCATGCCCGGCTGGCAATAGGTGCAGACGGGCGCAACTCGCTTGCCCGTGAGCATGCTGGGATCCAGACGCGAAGCTGGACCTATCCTCAGACGGCCTTTGTCACCACATTTGCACACCGCCTGCCACATGAAGGCATGTCAACCGAATTCCATACGGAGACTGGTCCGTGTACGCAGGTTCCGCTGCCCGGCAATCGCTCAAGCCTGGTCTGGGTCGTATTGCCTGAACGTGCTGCGGAACTCGCCGCAATGCCGGATGCGCAATTGTCCGCGGCCATCGAAAATCGCCTGCAATCGTTCCTCGGCGCAGTCACGGCGGGGCCGGAACGGCAGACCTATCCGTTGTCTGGCCAATATCCGCTGCGCTTTGGCCAAAACCGTGTCGCTCTGGTTGGTGAGGCGGCGCATGTGTTTCCGCCTATTGGAGCGCAGGGGCTCAATCTTGGTTTTCGTGATGTGCAGGATTTGGTCAAGGCGGCATCATCCAACCCGGTTGATCCGGGCGCGCCGTCAGTCCTTGACACCTATGACCGCGCCCGCCGCCCAGACATTATCGCGCGCACCGGCGCAGTTGACGCGTTGAACAGGACGCTGTTGACTTCATTTTTGCCAGCGCAAATGCTGCGGGCGGCCGGACTTGCGGCGCTTGATGCAGCACCGCCGCTGCGCGGCCTGTTCATGCGCGAGGGCATGCGCCCCGGCTCGGGTTTTGCCGGAATTTTCAGCTCATTGCGGGAAAAGATCAGCCGCAATAAGGCCGTTGCCGACGAGATAGATCAGCATTGAAACACTGACGATTGACAGGCAAGTGGTAATCAGGACCGCTGCAGACGCCTTTTCCGTCCATGTGTCATATTGCTGCGCCAGAACAAACACATTGGTTGCCGATGGCAGCGAAGCCATCAGCATGGCGGCAAACACCCAGACCGACGGAAAATCGCCTGCGATACTCAGCATGACCCAAACGAGCAATGGGTGGGCAATGAGTTTCAGCGGCGCAATGTAGGCCATTTCGGCCGGGATGCGTGTCACGTTGCGCATTGCAAGCGTCACCCCCATGGCGAAAAGCGCACACGGCGCTGCCGCATTGGCCAACAAGTCAACAAGGCGTGTCATCGGCTTGGGCAATTCCAGTCCGGAAATTGCGAAACCGACACCGACGAGTGTCGCCAGAATGAATGGGTGCGTCAGGATTTTGACTAGCACCTGCCCGGCAAGCCTGGCGAGCGATACAGACTTACGGTCACTCAGCCCCATGATGAACGGCGCCATAGTGAAGTGCAGCGCATTGTCAAAGCAGAAGATCAGCGCCACGGGCACAGCCGCCTGCTCGCCAAAAGCAGTCAAGGCAAGGCCAGGCCCCATGTAACCAATATTGCCATAAGCACTGGCAAAGCCCTGGATCATCGCAACGGGCATGGTGTGGCGCGCGAGCAGCCGAACGGCAAGCAATACTGCCATGAAAAGCAAAAACGTCGATCCGGTCGCACCGAGCACGAAGTGCCACTCGCCAAACTGCTCCACTGGTGTTTTGGCCATCAGCTTGAAAAAAAGCGCCGGCAGCGCAACGTAGATGACGAAGGTGTTCATCCAGCCGAGGGCTGACAGTTCATGGCTGGCTCGCTTGCCCAGAATAAACCCGATCAGGATCAAGGCAAAGAAAGGTACGACAAGGCCGATAACGTCAATCATGGTTTAACCGGTTGAATTTCATCGTCACATGTCTCAAATAAAGCAACATGAGCAAATCAAAGAACGCCGCATACAGGATTGGACAGGTTGTCCGGCACCGGATTTTTCCGTTCCGGGGCGTGATCTTTGATGTCGACCCGGAGTTTGCAAATACCGAGGAATGGTATCAGTCGATTCCGGCGCAAGTCCGCCCCAACAAAGACCAGCCATTTTATCATCTGTATGCCGAAAACGAGGCGACGGAGTATGTAGCCTATGTATCCGAGCAAAACCTCTTGCCGGATGAAACGGAAGTTCCGCTGCGCCATCCTAAAATCGCTGAACTGTTTGAAAAGACTGATGCCGGTTTTTACGTGATGCGCCCGGGTTCAACCTTACTCAATTGAAAAAGGCAGGATTTTATCCCGCCTTTTTCAAATTCCAACTTTGAGTGAACAGATCAACCGCCACTTCCGGCTTTAGCCTTGTCCTGTTCAGCCTTGAGCTTCTTTTCAAACTCGTCCTTGCGCTTGGCCATTTCGTCCTGAAGCTTCTTGTTCTGCTCTTCAAGTTCTGACTGTTTCAGACCCGGTCCGTCATAGGCGGCACCAAACCCGGACAGTGAAATCTTCAAGGGGTTCGGCTTGTTCTGAAAGTTGACGGATGTCAGCGTCAGGTCGGCGCCCTTTTTCAGGCCGGCGATGAGCTCGTTGCTCAGCGCCGCTTCGGCGATGCAGCGATCCGGGAAACAAATGCCATACTCGACCTTGACCGGCTTGTTTTGGCCGATCTGCATGCCGATGCCTGCCGGGATCAAGCGGCCTGTCGGCACGGAAATCTGCAGGATTTTCTTGGTGACCTTACCCTTGACCTCTATCAGGCTGACAGCTGTCAGCAACTGGCCGGAATCTGCAGTGACAATGTTCTGCGTGTTGCAGATGTCATTGTCTTCCTGCTTGGCGCAAACCTTGAACCAGCCGCGCGGGGCCGCGGGAGCAGCTGCGGCAGCGGCGTCCTGCGCGGACGCTGGCGTGATCGCCAGACCGGCCATGCCGATTGTTGCAGCTGCCAGGGTCTGGATCAGGGCGATCTTCGCTTTGGACATGAATTCAGCTTCCTCTTTCAGGTTGTGGAAGCACTTTCTTCCACCGCTCTATCGCGGGCTCTGTGTTGGCCAATTGAGGCAACAGCATGACCCTAAAAGTGATGTGGGCCTGTTACACTGCCGCAGGGGCGGAATCCAGTATCTTTCTTGTCAGAGCCTTAACGGCCGGCCATGGCCTCTTTCAAATTGCCAATGGCGGGCAACTGTCACCAGCAGCAAACGATGATAGTCTGCCACGCAAAAGGCGAATCATGCGTGCAAGTGCTGGATCGCCGGTCAATTGAGCCAAGCGGAGAAGATTGATGAAGTTCGATGTCAGACATGCACTTGCAGCCGCTGCAGTAACGGCAATTTTCATTGGCGGCGCGTGGGCCGAGCCGAAGCATGGCATCGCCATCATCGGCGATCCGGCCTTGCCTGCCGGTTTTGCCAACCTCCCATATGTCAATCCGGCAGCCCCCCAGGGCGGCAATATCGGCTACGGCGTGGTCGGCACCTTCGACAATTTGAACCCGTTCATTCTCAAAAGCATGCGCACGACAGCGCGCGGCGTGATTGACACGTCGTTTGGCAATCTGGTGTTTGAATCGCTGATGGTCCGCTCGGCCGACGAGCCATTCACGCTTTACGGACTGCTAGCCGAAAGCATCGATACCGATGAAGGACGCACTTTTGCGGAGTTTCAGTTGAACCCGAACGCCAAATGGTCGGACGGAACGCCGGTCACGCCGGAAGACGTGATCTTCACTTATGAGACATACACTGCAAAAGGCCGCCCGCCCTATTCCAAACGCATGGACAAGATCGCCAAGATCGAAAAGACCGGCGAGCACGGCGTGAAATTCACATTCAACGAAAAGTCCGACCGCGAGTTTCCGCTGATCATCGCGTTGACGCCGATCATCCCGAAGCATGCGTCGGCTGCTGCATTTGACGAGCCAACGCTGAACACACTCATCGGCTCCGGGCCTTATCTGATTGACAAGATTGAACCAGGCACGCGCATCACCTTCAGGAAAAACCCGGAATACTGGGGCAAAGACCTCAATGTGAAAAAGGGCATCGACAATTTCGCGTCTGTCTCCATCGACTATTTCAAGGACGGCACGGCCCAGTTTGAAGCCTTCAAGAAGGGCTTGTTTGATGTGTACCCCGAAGGTGATCCTGCCAAATGGGAGAAAAACTACACATTTGATGCAGTGACCAGCGGAAAGGTCAAGAAAGAAGCATTCACGGCCGGCACACCGTCAAACATGTTCGCGTTCTTCTTCAACACCCGTCGGCCTGTTTTCACTGACCGTAAGGTGCGCATGGCCCTTGCCATGCTCTATGACTTTGAATGGACCAACAAGAACCTGTTTGAAGGCAAGTATGCCCGCACCGGCTCATTCTGGCAGAATTCCGAATTGTCGGCTTTAGGCAAGCCAGCGTCCGATGGCGAAAAGGCGCTGCTGGCCAACTACACTGACAAGCTTTTGCCGGAAGTCATGGACGGCACGTGGAAGCCGAGCGAGACCGACGGCTCGGGCCGAGACCGCGAAACCATCCTGAAGGCAGTAATGTTGCTCAAGGAAGCCGGATTTGTCCTCAAGGACCGGAAAATGATTGGCGCGGACGGCAAGCCGCTGGCTTTTGAAATTCTCTGTGCCAATGGCGAAGAGGAGAAGCTGGCTCTTGTCTATCAGCGCACACTGGCCAAGGTCGGCATTGATGCGCAAGTCCGCACTGTTGATGATGCGCAATATCAGCAGCGCCGCCAGACATGGGATTATGACATGTCGCTGGGCACATTCTCGGCCTCGCTTTCGCCTGGCATCGAACAGGTTGGCCGATGGGGTTCATCATCCAAGGACGGTGAAGGCACCTTCAATTATGCTGGCGTTGCCGAGCCCGGCGTTGACGCGATGATTGACCGGATCGGCAAGGCAAAATCCCGCGCTGAGTATGTTGACGGCGTGCGTGCGCTCGACCGGTTGTTGATTTCAGGCCAATATGTCGTGCCGCTGCACCATTTGAAGGAGCAGTGGATCGCCCGCTGGGACCGCGTCGAACATCCGGAAACCACACCGCTGTTCGGATACCAGCTGCCAACCTGGTGGGCCAAACAATAAACAGAGCAGGATCGGGAATGATGAAAACCATCAAGATTGACATCGTTTCCGATGTTGTTTGCCCTTGGTGTTTGCTTGGAAAGGCTCGGCTTGAGGAAGCGCTGAAATCACTGCCAGAAGTGAATGCGGAGATTCACTGGCGGCCTTACCAGCTTGATCCGTCAATCCCGCGCGGCGGCGTTGACCGCAAAACCTATATGGAAAATAAGTTCGGCCCCGGCCCGCAGCTTGGCGAAGCGCATGGGCGGCTGGAGAGCATGGGCAAGGAAGTCGGCGTCAATTACAAGTTTGATGCCATCAAAGTCTCACCCAACACAATGGACGCGCACCGCCTCATCCGCTGGGCTGCGCAGGCCGGCCCCGGCATTCAGGACAAGATCGTCGACCGGCTGTTTCGCCTCTATTTCGAGGAAGGCCAGGATATTGGCGACCATCAGGTGCTGATCAAAGCAGCGGGCGATTGCGGCATGGATCCGGCTATCGTCACGTCGCTTTTGCCCACCGACGCTGAAGAAGCCGGCGTCATCGGCGAAATCGCCACCTCAAAGCAGATCGGCATTCAAGGCGTGCCTTGTTTTATATTCAATCAGAAATATGCCGTATCTGGCGCGCAGACGCCCAATATTCTGATTGAGGCGTTGAACCAGGCGATGCAGGAAGGCGCGAAAGCCTGACTATTTGCCGTCTGCCAGACGCGCCAGATTAGTCATAACCACAGCCGATCCGTTCAACCGCTTTTCAGCGTCGGGCCAGTCGCGCGTCAGGAATATGGATTGGTCGGGACGGATCTTGGCAAGTATACCCTGCTCGCCAATGTACTTGACCAGCGCTGCCGGGTTTGGAAATTCCTTGCGGCGGAAGTTGATGACGACGCCTTTCGGCCCGGCATCGAGTTTTTCGACATTGGCCTTGCGGCACAGTGTCTTGATGTAGACCACCTTGAGCAGATGTTTGACTTCCTCCGGCAGGGGCCCGAACCGGTCGATCAGTTCTGCGCCAAATCCGTCGATGTCGCCGGCATCGGTGATGTCCGCCAGCCGCCGGTAAAGGCCGAGGCGCAATTGCAGATCCGGCACAAAGCTCTCCGGGATCATCACTGCCGTGCCGACCGAGATTTGCGGCGACCATTGGCCGTCGTCCGCGTGCGCCTGGCCCTTGGTCTCGGCGACCGCCTCTTCCAGCATCTGTTGGTAAAGTTCGAAACCGACTTCCTTGATGTGGCCGGATTGTTCTTCGCCCAGCATGTTGCCCGCGCCGCGCAGATCGAGATCATGGCTGGCCAGCTGAAACCCTGCGCCCAGTGTATCGAGCGATTGCAGAACTTTCAGCCGCCGGTCAGCGGTGGTTGTCAGTGTGCGGTTGACCGGCAGTGTGAACAGCGCGAACGCCCGCTGCTTGGAACGCCCGACGCGGCCGCGCAATTGGTAAAGCTGCGCCAAGCCGAACATGTCGGCCCGGTGCACTATCAGTGTGTTGGCAGTGGGGATATCGAGGCCGGATTCGACAATCGTGGTTGAGAGCAACACATCGTATTGGCCCTCATAAAACGCATTCATGATGTCATCGAGTTCGCCGGGCGGCATTTGCCCATGCGCCACGGCAACCTTCAGTTCTGGTACTTCGGCCTGTAAAAAGGCGTGGATATCGGCAAGGTCGGCAATACGGGGCACGACATAAAAACTCTGGCCGCCGCGATAGCGCTCGCGCAGCAGGCTTTCGCGGATCACCAACCCGTCAAACGGTGAAATGAAGGTGCGCACTGCCATGCGATCCACAGGCGGCGTGGTGATCAGCGACAGTTCGCGCACGCCCGTCAGCGCCAGTTGCAACGTCCGCGGGATCGGCGTCGCCGACAGAGTCAGGACATGAACGTCCGATTTCAACTCTTTCAGCCGCTCTTTGTGTTTGACGCCGAAGTGCTGCTCCTCATCGATGATCAGCATGCCAAGGTTTTTGAACGAGACTCCGGTGCCAAGCAGCGCATGGGTTCCGACGACGATATCGACCGTGCCGTCTGAAATGCCTTTCTTGGTTTCGGCCAACTCTCTTGCGCCTACCAGCCGCGATGCCTGCGAGACGACGACCGGAAGTCCATGAAAGCGCTGCGAAAATGTCTTGTAGTGCTGGCGTGCCAAAAGCGTCGTCGGCACCACCACGGCAACCTGCAGTCCGTTCAACGCCGCGATGAAAGCGGCGCGGATGGCAACTTCGGTCTTACCGAAGCCGACATCGCCGCACACCAGCCGGTCCATTGGCCGGCCTTGGGCAAGATCATCTATCACTGCCTCAATCGTCGTCAGCTGGTCGTCGGTCTCTTCATAAGGGAACCGTGCGGCAAATTCGCCATAGAGGCCATCTGGCGGCAGCAAGGTCGGCGCACCGCGCATCTGGCGCTCGGCGGCGATGCGGATCAGCTGTCCGGCCATATCCAGCAGCTTCTTTTTCAGCTTGGCCTTGCGCGCCTGCCATGCCCCGCCACCCAACTTGTCAAGCGTGGCTTCTGACCCTTCAGAGCCGTAACGCGACAGCAGTTCGATGTTTTCGACCGGCAAAAACAGCTTGTCATCGCCCGCATAGCGCAATTCAAGGCAATCATGCGGCGCGCCTGCCGCCTCAATGGTGCGCAGGCCAATAAACCGACCGATTCCATGATCGACGTGGACGACGATATCGCCCGCTGCCAAGCCCGTCGCTTCAGTGATGACATTGGCATTGCGCCTGGAGCGCTTCGAGCGGCGCACCAGCCGGTCACCGAGAATATCCTGTTCGGTGACAACAACCAGATCGGCGGTTTCAAACCCGTCCTCGATTGGCAAAACGGTCGCGGTGACCTTGTCGCGTGACAGCGCCTTGACCATCCGAAACTCGGAGACAGTCTCGATATTGCCAAGACCATGCTCGGTCAGCACCTGCAAAAGCCGGTCGAGCGATCCTTCCGTCCAGGCGCTGATCAGCACCTTGCGGCCCGCCTTGCGCAGATCGCCGATATGCGAGACGGCTGCATCAAATACGCTGGAGGACGTGTCCTGCCGCTCTGCAGCAAAGTTGCGTCCGCGTATTGAGCCTGCGTCGATAACGGTCTGGCGAGCGGTTTCCACTGTACGGAACGGCGAGATTTGTACCCGCGTCCGCGCTGCTTCCGCCATTTCGACGCTATCGACGTCGAGATAGAGCAAATCCGGGGCAACCGGCATGTACGGCAGGGATTCGCTGCCCTGCCCATCCACTTGCCGCCGCCGCGCGTCGAAATGGTCGAGGATCAGCTTGCGCCGTTCGGCAATCGATTCTTTGACCAGATGTTCGTAAACGACCGGCGCACCGGGCACGTAGTCGAAGAAAGTTTCGAGTTTTTCGTAAAACAGCGGCAGCCAATGTTCCATACCAGCAAATCGCCTGCTCTCGGAAACCGCTGCATACAGCGCGTCATCGCGGCGCGCCGCGCCAAAATTTTGCACATAGCGGGTGCGGAACCGGCTCACGGTTTCCGTTGTCAGTGCGACTTCGCTCATTGGCGCTAGATCAAAACTCTTGCGCTGACCGGTGGTTCTTTGCGTTGCCGCATCGAAGGCGCGGATCGATTCCAGCGTGTCGCCAAAGAAATCCAGCCGCACCGGTTCGTTTGCGCCGGGGGCAAAAACATCAACAATACCGCCGCGGACGGCAAATTCGCCAACTTCACGCACGGTCGGCACTCGGTCAAAGCCGTTGCCTTCAAGCCGCCTTGCCAGATCATTCATGTCGATCCGGTTGCCGGGTTTAGCTGAAAACCCCAAGCCCGCAATCACATCGCGCGGCGGCAGCTTCTGGATGACGGCGTTAACAGTCGTCAGGATCACCGCCCGGTGCGGGTTGGCCTTGAGAGCAATAAGCGCAGTCAGGGCTGCCAGCCGTTTGCCTGCTACATCGGCGCTCGGCGAAACACGGTCGTATGGCAGGCAGTCCCAGCCGGGAAATGACAAAACCGGCAGGTCCGGCGCGACGAACTTCAGCAGCTGCTCAAAATCATTCAACCGCTGCCCATCGCGCATGACATGCACAATCGGGCCATTTCCGCTGATTTCACCGGCAATTTGCGCCAGTGCAAACGCCTCATAGCCGTCCGGCACACTATCCAGCGCAATGTGTGTCTGGCCAGGTTTCAGGCCGAGCTTGCCAAATGCGGACATGATCGCCTTACGGTTTCATCGTTTGCGCAAAGGCAAAGATCTGGCGGAACAGCGGCGTATCGGCCACATCAGGCACAGCATCTTCGCCAGTGAACCATTTGAGCAGATCGCGGTCATTGGTCTCAAGCATCATTTCAAACTCATCCAGATCCAGGCTGGCCATCGCGCCAAGATGGCTGTCTGCAAAGCGGCCGAAGATCAGGTCCATCTCCATGATGCCGCGATGCCAGGCGCGGAACAGCAACTTGCGGCGGCGTGGATCCAAGTTAGCTGTCGAGATGGTGGAACCGCTCATGCGTGGGGACTTTCAATCTGTGCGCCGCATATAGCGCGGCTTTGTCGCCCTGTCAGCCTTGAACCCGTGCGTCCTTGGCATCATTGTGGAATGTGAACAGGACAGACGATGCGCCCGGAGATTCTCAACCGCTATTTCATACCCGTTTCGTCGGTCAGCGGCATCGGCCCGAAGACGGCGAGGCTGTTTGCGCGGCTTTTTGGCCTTGGGGAAGACGAGGAGCCCAAACTCATCCGGCTTCTCACCCACATTCCCTCCGGCGTTATCGACCGGCGCAACATGCCGGAAATCGCTTTCGCCGCAGAGGGCGCGATTGTCACCTTGAAAGTGCGCGTTGACCGTCACCAGCCCTCGCCCAGCGGCCGCCCGAATGTGCCGCATCGGGTCTTCTGCCACGATGAGACGGGCGAGATTGGCCTTGTTTATTTCCGGGCAAAGCCCGCCTGGTTAGAAAAGCTGTATCCGATTGGCGAAACCGTCCTCGTTTCGGGAAAGATGGAATGGTTCAATGGCCGCCCGACCATGGTTCATCCCGATCAAGTTATGAGCGCCGAGGACCTAGACAAGTTTCCGTTGATTGAGCCGGTCTACCCGCTCACCTCGGGTCTCGGCCAGCGGCAAGTTGCCAAAGCCATTCATGCGGCGCTCGAGGGTTTGCCGGTCTTGCCAGAATGGCAGGACGCGGCCTTTGTGCGCAACCACACGTTCAAGACCTTCAACGAAGCGCTTGCCGACATTCATTCCTTGAGCGATCCGATTGATCTTGAAGAACAATCGCCGCTGATCCGCCGCCTTGCCTATGATGAGTTCCTTGCCGGGCAGTTGGCCATTTCGCTGGTTCGGCGGCGTCTGCGCCGGGTTGTCGGCACTGCAATGGCGACCAATGGCACTGTGACGGCCGTCGTGCGCGCTGCCTTGCCGTTTCAACTGACGTCGTCGCAGGAAACGGCAATTGCCGAAATCAGCGCCGATATGGCAGCGCCGGACAAGATGATCCGCTTGCTCCAAGGCGATGTCGGTTCGGGCAAAACGGTCGTTGCGCTGATGGCTATGGCGCAGGCTGCGGAAAATGGCTTTCAATCTGCATTGATGGCCCCGACCGAGGTGCTGGCCCGCCAGCATTTCGCCACGCTGGAGCCGCTTGCCCGCGCTGCCGGCATGCGCCTTGCGATCCTGACCTCCCGCGAAAAAGGTCGCGAGCGCGAGGAAATTTTGCGCGGTCTGGCAGATGGCTCGTTCCAAGTGGTCGTTGGCACGCATGCGCTTTTTCAGGAGGCAGTTGTCTATCACCGGCTTGGCCTTGCCGTTGTCGATGAACAGCACCGCTTCGGCGTTCACCAGCGTCTGGCACTTTCCGCCAAAGGCGAGGCCGCTGATCTGCTGGTTATGACCGCAACGCCCATTCCGCGCACGCTGGTGCTCACCGCGTTTGGCGACATGGATGTCTCGCGTCTCACAGACAAGCCCGCCGGCCGCCAGCCGATCAAAACTGTTTCGCTGCCTTTTGAACGAATGGAAGAGGTGATTGACCGCATTGGTTCGGCCTTGAAAGACGGCAAGAAAGCCTACTGGATATGCCCTTTGGTTGAGGAAACCGAAGAAACCGACGCTACTGCCGCCATCGACCGGTACCGCGATTTGCAGGACCGCTTCGGCAACCGCGTTGCCCTTGTCCATGGACGTATGTCCGGCCAAGAGAAAGACGCGGCCATGGCCTCGTTCAAGTCAGGCGAAACCCGCGTTCTTGTTGCCACTACTGTCGTCGAGGTCGGTGTTGATGTGCCAGACGCCACTATCATGGTTATCGAACATGCCGAGCGTTTTGGCCTGTCGCAGCTACACCAATTGCGCGGCCGCATCGGGCGCGGCTCGGAGGCATCGGTGTGCCTGTTGCTTTACCGTGGTCCGCTCGGCGAAACGGCGCGCAGGCGCATCGAGATCATGCGCGAAACCGAGGATGGCTTCCGCATAGCGGAGGAAGATCTGAAACTGCGCGGCGAGGGCGAAATCCTTGGCACGCGCCAATCCGGTACGCCGGGCTTCCGCATTGCCAGCCTGTCGGCGCATGTTGACCTGCTGGAATCCGCCCGTGCAGATTCGCGCCTGATCCTGGAAACAGATCCGGACCTCAAGACACCAAGAGGAGAAGCATTGCGGCTTCTCCTCTATTTGTTTGAAAAAGACCAGGCGATCAAGCTCTTGACCGCAGGCTGATTACTCGACGGTTACCGACTTTGCCAGATTGCGCGGCTGGTCCACGTCCGTGCCCATCAGCACAGCCGTGTGATAGGCCAGTAGCTGGATCGGCAGTGCATAGATAATCGGCGCGATGATTTCCGGCACGTCCGGCATGATGATCGTTTCCATGGTATCAACACTGGATGCCGCGGCGCCCTTTTTGTCGGTGATCAAAATGATCTTGCCGCCGCGCGCCGCCACTTCCTGCATGTTCGACATGGTTTTTTCGAAAATCCGGTCATGCGGCGCAATGACGATCACGGGCATGTTTTCGTCGATCAGCGCGATAGGCCCGTGCTTCAATTCGCCGGCGGCATAACCTTCGGCGTGAATGTACGAAATTTCCTTGAGTTTCAGCGCGCCTTCCATCGCCAGGGGATAGTTGGTGTCGCGGCCAAGATAGAGCGCATGGTTCACCTTCGACAGTTTCTGCGCCACCTTCTCAATCTGCTTGGACAGCTTCAAAGCCTGACTGGCATAGCGCGGCGCTTCTGCCAGATGGCGCACCTGTTCCTGCTCCTCAGCGGCCGTGATTTTACCGCGCGCTCGCGCCGCGTTCAGGGCCAGACAGGCCAAAACGGACAGTTGGCAAGTGAAGGCTTTGGTTGAGGCGACGCCGATTTCCGGACCCGCCAGCGTCGGAAACACCACATCAGACTCGCGCGCAATCGTCGATTCGCGCACATTGACCACCGCGCCAATCGGCATGCCCAGCGCCTTGCAGTAGCGCAGCGAGGCGAGCGTATCGGCAGTCTCGCCCGATTGGGAAATGAACAGCGCCAGATCGGTCGGCGCCAATGGAATTTCGCGGTAGCGGAATTCGGAAGCGAAATCGATGTCCACTGGCAGGCGCGCATAGCGCTCAAACCAGTATTTCGCCACCTGCCCCGCATATGAGGCAGTGCCGCAGGCCGAGATGGCAATGCGGTTGATTTTGGCAAAATCGAACGGCAAGTCGAGTTCCTTGATCGAACCATCGGCAAAGTCGATGTAGTGCGACATGGTATGCGAAATCACTTCCGGCTGCTCATGGATTTCCTTTTCCATGAAGTGGCGGTGATTGCCCTTTTCGACCAAAAACGCGGTTCCGGACGATTTCACGGTCTTGCGCTCGACCGGGCGGCCTTCGATATCGAAAACCTGGTAGCTGGTGCGACGCAGCACGGTCCAGTCGCCGTCTTCCAAGTAGGTGATCATGTTAGTGAAAGGTGCAAGCGCAATTGCGTCCGAACCCAAATACATTTCACCGTCACCGTGGCCAATTGCCAGCGGCGGGCCGTTGCGCGCGCCGATGATGAGATCGGGATCGGCTTCAAACAGCATTGCAAGGGCAAATGCGCCATGTAGCCGCTTCAGCGCAGAATGGGCCGATTCTACTGGTGTTTTGTTATTGCGCAGCTCACGCGCCACCAGATGGGCCACAACTTCGGTGTCGGTCTGCGATGTGAATGTATAGCCATCGGCCTGGAGCTCTTTGCGCAGATCGGAAAAATTCTCAATAATACCATTGTGGACAATCGCCACGCCGTTGGAAAAATGCGGGTGGGCATTGGTCTCGTTTGGCACACCGTGCGTCGCCCAGCGGGTGTGGCCGATGCCTATGAAGCCGTCGAGCGGCTCTTGCCGCAATTTGCGATCCAGATTGATCAGCTTGCCCTCGGCCCTGCGCCGGTCGAGTTTGCCTTCCTCAATCGTGGCAACGCCCGCCGAGTCATAGCCGCGATATTCCAGCCGCTTCAGCGCTTCGACCAGCATGGGCGCAACCGGTTCGCGCCCGATGATCCCGACAATCCCGCACATATGTTTTATCCCCGCTAGGTCCGTGCACAGCCATAGAGGCATGGCACGAAAAGTAGAAAATCACTTTCAGTTGCACACTGTTACGGCCATACTTGCCACAATGGCGTGAACAAACCGCAAAGGCTTGACTGAAATTACTTGGCTTTCTTGGCGTCCTTGATAGCTTTGTTGCGCGCATGAAGCGCCTTTGCCAGGCCCTCGCGCACTTCCTGTTTGGCCCGCCCGAATGCAACCGCATTATCCGGCACATCCTTGGTGATAACGCTGCCCGCCGCAATGATGGCGTTAGCGCCTATGGAAACCGGGGCGACCAGCGCCGAGTTGGAGCCGATGAACGCTCCTTCGCCGATGCGCGTCAGAAATTTGTTGTAGCCGTCATAGTTACAAGTGATCGTGCCCGCGCCGATGTTGGCCCTGGCGCCCACTTCCGCGTCGCCAATGTAAGTCAGATGATTGACCTTCGCCCCTTCGCCGATCACTGCTTTTTTGATCTCGACGAAGTTTCCCGCTTTGGATTTGGCGCGAAGGTCAGCGCCTGGACGCAGCCGTGCAAACGGGCCGATTTCTGCCCCGTCGCCAACCGTCGCGCCTTCGATATGCGAGTAGGCATGTATCGTGACACCCTGCCCAATTGAGACTTTCGGACCGAAATACACATTCGGCTCCAGCAGCGTTTCAGCGCCGATTTGTGTATCCCAGGAGAAAAACACCGACTCCGGCGCAATCATCGACACGCCAGCCAGCATCATCTGATTGCGTATCTTCGCCTGAAACAGCCCTTCGATCTGCGCCAGTTCCACCCGCGTGTTGACGCCAAGGACGCTTGCCGCGTCCACTTCAAGGCTGGTCACATGTAGCCCGCCGTTGCGGGCGATGGCAACAATGTCGGTGAGGTAATACTCGCCCTTGGCATTGTTGTTCCCGACCTGGTCCAGCAGCGACAGCGCATGCTTGCCGGAAATCGCCATCAGCCCGCCATTGCAGAATTTGATCTTCTTCTGGTCTTCGTTGGCATCTTTGTCTTCGATGATCGCAAACAGCCGGTGATCATGCTCGACCAGCCGGCCG